>CAZUYO010000017.1:0-21378 GCA_964624725.1 uncultured Thermodesulfobacteriota bacterium | reverse complement strand
CGTTGAAGATCTTGTGCTTGCAGTGCTCCGACCAGGTCTGGGCCAGGCACTCGAGCTCCACGTCGGTGGGGGCGGCCGGGAGCCCCAGCTCCTCGCGCCGGCGGCGCACGGCGGGGTCCCGGTAGTGGTCGCGGATGGCCCGCATCTCGTCGAGCGAGAGCGCGAGGAGCCGGTCCCGCGACAGGGCCAGGAGCTCCTCGTCGGACCGCTCCAGGTCCACCGTCTCCACCCGGCCTCCCCCCACGGCCCGGACCCGGGGGATCTCCAGGGGGAACCCGCCGGCCTCCCGGAACTCGGGGGCCGACAGCACCTTCCAGCGGTGGATGAGCTCGTTGGCCAGGAGGTCCCGGGCCAGGTGCTCCACGTCGGCCCGGCCGAGGCCCGTGCCCCGCACCAGGTAGACCACCGCCGTGTACACCCGCCGGTCGTGGGGGAACGTGCGGCCCAGGCGCATCTCCAGGGCCTCTTTGGCCGTGCGGCCCACGTTGTCGGTGACCCCGGGGAGGAACCCCACCTCCACGGCCCAGTCGAACCCCGGGAACACCCGGTGGGCCAGGGGCGCGTCGAAGGCCCAGTCCTGGACCACCGGGTCCGCCAGGGCCTCGGCCACGGCGTCGGCCTCGGCCTCGGGGAGCCCCAGGTCCAGGGTGAAGACGTCGAGGGTGCGCACCTCGTCCACCGGCAGGTGCAGGAACTCCCGCGCCTCCCGGGCCACCCCTTCCCCCCGGGGATCCCGGAATTCGGGCCGGATCCCCACCTCCACGCGGTGTGCCATCAGATCGGTCTCCGGTCGTCGGTCTGCCGCCGCCGGCCGCGGCGCGGGGTCACGCGCCTTCGGCTTCGCCGAAGATCCGGCGGAAGATCGTGTCCACGTGCTTCAGATGGTAGCCGATGTCGAAGGCCTCGTCGATCTCCTCGGGCGAAAGGAGCCGCGACACGTCCGGGTCCTGGGCCAGGAGGGCCTTGTAGTCGGCCCCCTCCTCCCACACCCGCATGGCGTTTCGCTGCACCATGCGGTAGGCCTCCTCCCGGGTGACCCCCTTGCCCACGAGCTTCAGGAGCACCCGCTGGCTGTAGATGAGCCCGCCCGTGAGATTGAGGTTCCGCTCCATCCGCTCGGGGTAGACCACCAGGTTCTCGATCACGTTCGTGAACCGGTGGAGCATGTAGTGCAGGAGCGTGGTGGCGTCGGGGGCGATCACCCGCTCGACGCTCGAGTGGGAGATGTCGCGCTCGTGCCACAGGGCCACGTTCTCCAGGGCGGCCTGGGCGTAGGAGCGCAGGAGCCGGGCGCAGCCCGTGAGGTTCTCGGTGGCGATGGGGTTTCGCTTGTGGGGCATGGCCGAGGAGCCCTTCTGGCCCGCCGAGAAGTACTCCTCGGCCTCCAGCACCTCGGTGCGCTGGAGGTGGCGGATCTCCACGCTGAACTTCTCGATGCTCGCCCCCACGAGCGCGAGCAGGCTGAAGAACTCCGCGTGGTGGTCGCGGCTCACCACCTGGGTGGACCCCCGGGCCGGCCGCAGCCCCGCCCGGCGGCACACGTGCTCCTCCACGAAGGGGTCCACGTTGGCGAAGGTGCCCACGGCGCCCGAGATCTTGCCCACGGCGATGATCTCCCGGGCCCGGCGCAGCCGCTCCAGGTTCCGGGTCATCTCGTCGTACCACAGGGCGAGCTTGAGCCCGAAGGTGATCGGCTCGGCGTGGATGCCGTGGGACCGGCCGATCTGGGGCACGAGCTTGAACTCGTGGGCCCGGCGCCGGAGCACCTCGGCGAGCCGCTCCGCCTGGGCGAGGATCAGGTCCGTGGCCTCGACGCACAGCATGGCCAGAGCCGTGTCGAGCACGTCCGACGAGGTCATGCCCATGTGGATGAACCGGGAGGCCGGGCCCACGTGCTCGGCCACGTTGGTCAGAAACGCGATCACGTCGTGCTTGACCTCGGCCTCGATCTCGGCGATCCGGGCCACCTCGAAGGCGGCCCGCTCCTGGATCTGCCGGAGGTCCTCGTCGGGGATCTTGCCGAGCCGGTTCCACGCCTCGCAGGCGTAGAGCTCCACGTCGAGCCATTTGCGAAATCGGTTCTCGTCGGACCATACGGCGGCCATCTCGGGCCGGGTGTAGCGAGGGATCATGGGGGGGCTCCGGTCGTCGGTCTGCGGTCGTCAGTCAGCGGTCTACGGTCTACGGTCTGCAGTCTGCGGTCTGCGGTCTGCGTCGGTCTAGGGCGCCGCCGGGGTCAGCGAAACCAGGCGGCCCGGGCGGTCCTGGCGGGCCACCAGGAGGAGCACGTCGTCCGCCGCGCCGAGCCGTTCCAGCACGGCCCGGGTGGCCCGGTAGGCGAGCCGGGGCTCGTTATTGGTTTCGGAGAGGTGCCCGAGCACCACGGCCCGGAGCCCCGGGTGGGCGAGCTCCCCCACCAGCCGGGCGCACTCCTCGTTGCTGAGGTGGCCGTGGCGCGAGCGGATCCTCTGCTTGAGGAACCACGGGTACGGCCCCGTGAGGAGCCGATCCTCGTCGTGGTTCGACTCGAGAAACAGCGCGTCGCACCCGCGAAGGAGCTCCCGCACGGCGTGGGGCACGAACCCGAGGTCCGTGGCCAGCCCCACGGCCCGCCGGCCGTCCGACACCCGCAGGGCCACCGGGTCGGCCGCGTCGTGGCACCCGGGTGCCGCCCGGACCTCCAGGCCCGCCACCTCGAAGGGCCGCCCGGGTTCGAACTCCCGGACCTCGACGCCCCGGAGCCCCTCGGGCCCCAGCACGGCCTCGGCGGCCTCCCGGCAGGCGGGGGTCATCCAGGCCGGGACCTTGTGGCGCCGGCACCACACCCCGACCCCGGCCAGGTGGTCCCGGTGCTCGTGGGTCACGATCACCGCCTCGATGCGGCGGCGGCCGAGCCCCGCCGCCTCCAGGCGGGCGGCGATCCGGCGGCCCGGGAGCCCCGCGTCCACCAGGAGCCCCCGCCCGTTCGCCCCCAGGTACACGGCGTTGCCGCCGCTTCCGCTCGCCAGGGCGCAGAACTCCACGATCAGGCCTCCGGCTCGGCCAGGGCCCGGCGGCCCCGCAGAATCCGGCCCCAGGCCGTGGCGTTGGCCCCCAGGCCCAGGAGGGCCAGCGTGACGAGGGCGCCCCCCCCGGTACCCAGCCCCAGAACTTCTTCCCACGGGCTCAGAAGGAGCCCCGCGGCGGCCAGGAGCAGCCGTTCCGGCCGCTCGAAGGCGCCGCCCCGCAGCGGGTACCCCAGGCCCTCGGCCCGGGCCCGGGCGTAGCTCACCATGAGCGCGCCCTGGAGCGCCACGAGCGCGGCCGCCCCGGCCCAGGCGGCGTGGCCGGTGCGCGAGGCCCGGGCCCACAGGCCCAGCACCACCGCGAACTCGCCGTAGCGGTCGAGGGTCGAGTCCCAAAACGCGCCGGCCCGGGTCGCCGTACCGGTGGCCCGGGCCAGGGAGCCGTCGAGCGCGTCCAAAAGCCCCGCGAGCAGGAGCGTCCAGCCGGCGGCCGCGGGCCAACCCCAGGCCAGGGCCCCGGCCACGGCCGAAAGCACCAGGCCCGCGCCGGTCAGGGTGTCGGGCCGCACCCCGCGGCGGGCCAGGGGCCCGACGACCGCGGCCTCGATCGCCCTCCGGAACGCCCGTTCGACCGGCCCGCCCGCCAGCATCTAGCCCGCCCGGGCCAGGTAGGCCTCGATCCGGGCCCGGGCCTCGGGCTCCGGCATCTGCTCGGGCGGGTGCTTCATGGTGTAGGCCGAGATGGGAAGAAGCGGCCCGGCGTCCCCCCGGTCGCGGGCCACCTTGCACACCCGGATCGCGTCCACCGCCACCCCGCCGGAGTTGGGGGAGTCCTGCACGGAGAGCCGGGCCTCGATCTCGATGGGCGCGCCGCCGAACCCCCGGGCCTCCATGCGCAGGAAGCAGACCTTGTTGTCGTTCTGCCAGGGCACGTAGTCCGAGGGGCCGATGTGGATGTTCTCGGCCGGCAGCGGCTGGGGCAGCACGGACTGGACCGCCTCGGTCTTGGAGATCTTCTTCGAGCGCAGCCGGTCGCGCTCGAGCATGTTCAGAAAGTCGGTGTTCCCGCCGGTGTTGAGCTGGTAGGTGCGCTCCAGCACCGCCCCGCGTTCGGCCATGAGCCGGGCGAGCACCCGGTGGACGATGGTCGCCCCTACCTGGCTTTTGATGTCGTCGCCGACGCAGGGGATGCCCCGCTCCCGGAACCGCTCGGCCCACCCCGGATCGGACACGATGAACACGGGCATGCAGTTGATGAAGGACACCCCGGCCTCGAGGCAGCACTCCGCGTAGTAGCGGGCCGCCTGCTCGCTTCCCACCGGCAGGTAGTTCACGAGGATCTCGGCCCCGGTTTCCTGGAGGACCCGGGCCACGTCCACCGGTTCGGCCCGGGCCACCCGAAACGACCGCTCCGCCGGATAGTCGGCCATGTGGGGGGCCACGCCGTCGAGCACGGGTCCCATCTGGACCGTGACCCCGGTGGGCGGGAGATCGGGGCAGATGGGCCGGATGCAGTTGGGGGGCGCCAGGATGGCCCGCTCCACCGGGACCCCCACCTTGCGCTCGTCCACGTCGAAGGCGGCCACGACCCGGATGTCCCAGGGCCGGTAGCCCCCCACCACGGGATGCATGAGCCCCATGGACTCGTCGGGATGGCGGCGGTAGTACTCGATGCCCTGGAGCAGTGCGGAAGCGCAGTTCCCGACCCCCACGATGGCCAACCGAATCTCGCCCATCGGTACCCCTCGCGACCCGCTGGGAAACGGAAACCGAAGCAAACGCCGGGCCCGTCCGGCCCCACCGCCGCGCCGCCGGCGGCCGCGCGCCGGGCGGAACGCTGGAATCTACTGTGGGGCCTCGGGCCGTGTCAACGCCGGCCGCCCCGGACCTTGTCCTTGAGCCAGGCCTTGGCGTAGGCCACGAACCCGGTGGTCCGGCGCTCGCCGCCCCGGTGGATCAGGGTGCCGTCCAGGTACCACGAGCGGGTCCGGAACCGCTGGAGCTTGCCCGAGGAGGTCTTGGGCAGGGTGCGGGCCGGCACGATCACCACCCGGTCGGGCCGGCACCCGGTGGCCTCGGCCACCCCGGCCTGGATCCGTTCGGCCAGGTCCGCCGGCGGGTCGGGCTCCCGGGTCTCCACCACCAGGACCACCTCCTCGGTGCCCCGCTCCTCCCGGGCCACCGAGAAGGCGCACACGCCCCCGGGCTTCACGCCCTCGACCCGGGCGGCGGCGGCCTCCAGGTCCTCGGCGAAATAGTTCCGGCCGGCCTTGATCACCATGTCCTTCTTCCGGCCCGACACGTAGAGGTGCCCCTCGAGGAAGAACCCGAGATCCCCGGTGTGGAGCCAGCCGCCCCGGAGCGCGGCGGCCGTGGCCTCGGGGTTCGCGTAGTACCCCTTCATGACCGAGGGCCCCCGCACCACGATCTCCCCACGGGAACCGGGGGGGAGGGGCTCCCCGGCTTCGTCCACCACGGCCACCTCCACGGTGGGCAGGGGCCGACCCACGCTGACCACGGCCCGGGCCCGGGGCCCCGGCGAGCAGGGTACCGCCCGGTTCTCCCCCTCGAGGCGGTCGGCGTCCACGTGGACGACGCGGGGCTCGGCCCCCAGCTCCGCGAACGACACGGCCAGGGTGTTCTCGGCCAGGCCGTAGGCCGGGAAAAACGCCCCGGGCCGGAACCCCAGGGGCCGGAACCGGTCCCGGAACCCCTCGACCGTAGCCGGATGGATGGGCTCGGCCCCGCACAGGGCCACCCGGAGCGACGAGAGGTCGATCCCCGCGAGGTCGGCCTCCCGGGCCTTGCGGGCCACCAGGCTGTAGGCGAAGTTGGGCCCGGCCGTGAGCGTGCCCCGGTGGTCCGAGATCATCCGGAGCCAGCGCACCGGCCGGCGCAGGAAATCGATGGGCGAGCAGGCCACCAGGGGGACCCCGAAGTAAAGGGACCCCAGCATGAGCCCGATGAGCCCCATGTCGTGGTACAGGGGCAGCCACGACACGGCCACGTCGCCGGGCCGGGGGGCCATGCCGTGGCCGATGGCCCGCAGGTTCGCGAGCAGGTTCGCGTGGGTGAGCATGACCCCCTTCTGGGTGCCGGTGCTCCCCGAGGTGAACTGAAGGAGCGCCAGGTCCTCCGACGCGTGGGGGACCCGGGGGGCATCACCGACGGGTTTCACGTCCGAGGGGGTCAGGAACCGCACCGGATCGGGCAGCCGGTCCTCCACGGGCCGCACCAGGGGCCGGATGAGCCCGTTCGTCACGAGGTGGCGGACGCCCGCCGTGGCGGCCACCCGGGCGAGGTTGTCCAGGTACTCCTCGAGCCGGCCCATGCGCACGGGCGGGTAGGCCGGCACCGGCACCCCGCCCGCAAGGAGGATGCCCCAGTACGCCTCGTAGAAGGCCCGCTCGGTGGGGAGCACGAGGAGAACGGCCCCCCCGGGCTCGAGCCCCGCCCCCACGAGGGCGGCCGCCCACCGGCCCGCTCCCTCGCGCAGATCCGCGAAGGTGAGCCGGCAGTCCACCTTGTCCTTGGCGTAGAGGGTGAGCCACACCTCGTCGCCCTGGCGGCGCACCCGCTCCTCCAGGGCCTGGGGCAGGGTCTGGACCTGGGCCAGATCGTCGCGGAACCGGTTCGTGTCGGCCATCGAGCACCGTGAATCGTGAAGTCGGGAATCGGGAATCGTTCGGCTGCCCGGCTTCTTCGGCTGGGGACCGCCGCCCAGCCGCCTCGCCGCCTCGCCGCCTCGCCGCCTAACCGCCCAGCCGCTCCGCCACCGCCCGGCGGGCCGCCTCGGCCAGGGCCTTGCGGTCGGGGAAGGCGGCCGGGTCGAGGGGATCGGCCAGCCGCACTTCGGCCCGCACGGGGCCGGCGGGAAGAAATCGGGTCCGGAGGTGGCGCCAGAGATCGGGTTCGTCGATCCAGGCCCACACCCGGGGGTCCGGCGGCTCGGTGTAGGCGACGGCCGCCGGCACCACGGGCACCCCGGCCCGGCGGGCCGCCTCGAACAGCATGGGCCGAAACGGCCCCAGGGTGCGGCCGTCGGGGGAGACCCCGGCCTCGGGGAACAGGATCACCCGTTCGCCCGCGGCCAGGAGGGCCGCCAGTTCGTCGATCCACGGCCGGCAGTCCCGGGGCCGGTCGCGGTCGAGGAACACCGTGCCGCCCCACCGGGCCAGCGCCCCGAAAAACGACCAGCCGTCGATCTCGGCCTTGGCCACGAACCGGCCGGGCACCGTGGCCGCGAGACACAGGATGTCCAGGTACCCCACGTGGTTCGCCACCACGAGCCCGGCGGGGGGCGGCTCGGGGCCGGCCCGTTCGATCCGGAGCCCCAGGGCGCGCGCGCAGACCCGGGCCCAGGCCGGCATGGCCCGGCGCCATCCGGCCACCCGCGCCATCGCCCCGAACACCGGCGACACGATCGCGGCCGCCACCGCGCCCGCCACTCGCTGGATCCGCATCCGCCTCCTCGCCCCACCGCCCCGTCGGCGTGGGGCGGCTAGGGTACCCAACCGCCCACCGTAGCTCAAGGTTCCGGCCCGAGGGGCCGATGGGTGGGGGGACCCGTTTCCCGGAGTCTCCATGGTGCGACGGTTCCCCCTCGTCTGGCTCGTTCTCTCCGCCCTGGCGGTGGCCGGAGGCGCGGGCGCCGGCTGGTGGTTTCACCACCTCGCGGCCACGACCGTGCTCGAGCAGATCCACCTCCAGGACGACCTGGCCGACCGGGTCATCCGCGAGGCGCTGGAGGAGCGGATCGAGGACACCGAGGCCCTGTTCGAAACCCTGGGCGCCGTAGCCCGCGCCACCCCAGACCCCGGCGCCCTGGTGGGGCCCCTCGGGCGGCTCGCCCCCGTGGTCCAGCCCTGGATCACCTCGGTCTGCGTGCGGCCCGAGGGGGCGGCGGCGGCCGCGTGCCTCGACCGGGATCCCACGGGAACCCTCCGGCCCCACACGGCGCCGCCCCCGCCTCCTGCCCCCATTCCCGGCCGCCTGGCCCTCGGGCCCGAAGGTCGCCCCGTCCTGCGGATGGGCGCCGCCCCGTCGGGGGCCGTGGTCACGGCCGTGGGTTCCCTGGACCGCCTGTTGGACGCCGTGCTCCGGGAGGCCCAGCTCCCGGGGGATAGCCACGTGGAGGTGTACGACGACGCCGGCCGCCTGCTCGTCCACCCCAACCCCTCGTACCGGGGGGCCACCTGGGACGAGATCGAGGCCGCCGAACGGCCCGGCCACGACTGGCCCCCCGAGGACGAGGCCGGGGAACGGGAAGCCCGCGGGAAGTTCGTCTCGGGCGAGACCGGACGGATCCGGTACCGCGACTGGAACCTGGGGGGCCGGGACCTGTTTTCCCACTACGGGCCGTTTCCCGGGGGCATTCCGGGGTTCCTGGTGTACTCCCACGGCCTGGGTCCGGTGCCCCGGCGCCTCGAGGTCCAGGGGTGGTTCAGCGCGGGGTTCGGGGCCCTGTTCGTGCTGGGGGTGCTCGGCGTCTGGCGGCTGTGGCGGGAGGCCGACCTCCGGTACCGGGCCGAACGGGAGCGGGCCGAGGCGCTTCTCGCCCGGGCCGACGCCGAGACCGAGGTGCAAGCCGTGCTCGATCAGCTCGGGGTCTGGGTGTTCTCCTCCGACGCCGACGGCCGGATCCTCCGGTGCAACGAGGCGTACCGCCGGGCGGTCGCGCAGCTCGGGGTCGGGGATCCCGTGGGGCGCCCCTGCGGGGAGGTGACCCCCCGGGAGATCTGCGACCGCTGCCGCCGCGGCCGGCTCGGCCCCGCCGAGGCCGCGGAACGGTTCGAGGCCCGGTGGGGCGGCCGCGTGCTGCTGGTGACCCAGTGCCGGATCGCCGTACCTGGCCGCGGACCCGAGGTGCTGCACCTGGTGGAGGACGTGACCGAACTCCGGTCGCTCCAGGGGGCCCTGGCCGCCAGCGAGCGCCGGGCCGCCGCCGCCACCCTGGCCGCCAGCGTGGCCCACGAGATCCGAAACGCGGTCACGGCCGTCTACGGCTACGCGGACCTGCTCGCGGCCCGGGGGGGCGACGCCGACCTGGCCCGACGGGCGTCCACGGTGATCGCGGGCCAGATGGACCGGATCCGGCTCCTCGCCAACAACCTGACCGAGCTCTCCCGCCCCCGTCCGCCCCAGCGCCGCCCCACCGACGTGGCGTCCCTGTTCCGGGGGCTCGTGGACCGGCTCGTGACGGCGGGTCCCCTCAAACGGTTCGAGATCGTGGCCGACTGGCCGTCCGAACCGTGCTCCGTCGAATGCGACCCGGCCCAGGTGGAACAGGTGCTCACCAACCTCCTGCTCAACGCGGCCGACGCCATGGGCGACCACGGGGTCCTGCGGGTGTACACCCGGGCCGACGGCAGCGGGGTCCGGCTGGGGGTGGCCGACTCGGGCCCCGGCGTGCCCCCGGAGCTGGCCGAGCGGGTGTTCGAGCCGTTCGTGACCACCAAGGGCGAGACGGGCACCGGGTTGGGGCTCTACGTCTGCCGGCAGATCGCGGAGGGCCACGGGGGGCGGCTGGACCTCGTGGACACCGCCGGGACGGGGGCGTGCTTCGAGCTCCTCCTCCCCCTCGCGGCCCCGCGGAATCCTCCCGGGGGCCCGTAGCCCCCCGTTCCGGCGCGGGGGCACCGAAACGGGGAGGGCCGCCGCCCCTACCCGGACAGGATCTCCAGGATCTCCCGGTAGCGGCGGGAGGTCTCGGCCACCACCTCGGGCGGGAGCTCGGGCCCCGGCGGGGTCTTGTCCCAGTCGAGCGACGAGAGGTAGTCGCGCACGTACTGCTTGTCGAGGCTTTCCTGGGCCTCGCCCACCCGGTAGTCCGCCGCCCGCCAGAACCGGGACGAATCCGGGGTCAGGAGCTCGTCGATCAGGATGAGCTCGCCGTCCAGGAGGCCGAACTCCATCTTGGTGTCGGCGATCAGGATCCCCTTGCGGGCCGCCTCCTCGGCCCCCCGGCGGTACACGGCCAGGGCCAGCTCCCGCACCCTCCGGGCCAGGTCGGCCCCGATCAGGTCCTCGACCCTTTCGAAGGGAATGTTCTCGTCGTGCTCCCCCACCTCGGCCTTGGTCGACGGCGTGAAGATGGGTTCGGGCAGTTTCTCCGACTCCCGCAGCCCCGGCGGCAGGGCGATGCCGCACACCGCGCCGGTGGCCCGGTACTCCTTCCAGCCCGACCCCGAAAGGTAGCCCCGCACGATGCACTCCACCGGAAGCGGCCGGGCCTTTCGCACGAGCATGCTGCGGCCGGCCAGGACCTCGGCGTGGCGGCGGGCCGGTTCCGGGTACTCGGCCGGGTCGGCCGACACCAGGTGGTTCGGCACCAGGTCCCGGGTGCGGCCGAACCAGTGCACCGAAAGCCGGGTGAGGACCTCGCCCTTGCCCGGAATCGGCGTGGGCAGGATCACGTCGTAGGCGCTCAGCCGATCCGTGGTCACGATGAGCAGGTGCTCCCCCAGGTCGTAGATGTCGCGCACCTTGCCCCGGCTCACGAGCTCGAGGCCGTCGAGGTGGGTCTCGTACACGGTCTGGGTCATGGTCGGGCCCTCCGTTGGGACGTCAGTACTCCGGCGGCTGAATCGACACGATCGGGGGCATGGGGCCTCCTGGCGCGCCGGGCGTGGCCCCTACGGTGGCCGGAAGCCGCACTCCCGGACGGCCGGAAACAGACCCCATGCCCTCGCGATATCCTTGCGCGCCCCTGTCGGCGCCGGGTGCGTCGCGCAGCGCGTTCCTCACGACCCACGACCGGCGACGAACGGCTCTTCTTACCCGAGCCCCTCGATCTCCAGGATCTCGTACTCCTTGATGCCGCGGGGCGCCTCCACCTCCACGTCGTCGCCCACCTCCTTGTTGAGGAGGGCCCGGGCCAGGGGCGAGGTGATGGAGATCCGGCCCTGGTTGATGTCGGACTCGTGGGGCCCCACGATCTCGTAGACCTTCTCCTCGCCGGTGTCGAGGTCCTCGAGCCGCACCCGAACCCCGAACCGCACCCGCTCCTGGGGCCCCCGGGGCGGGTCCACGATGTCGGACTCCGCGAGCTTCGTCTCGAGGTCGCGGATCTTGGCCTCGATCCAGCCCTGCTTCTCCCGGGCGGCGTGGTACTCGGCGTTCTCCGAGAGGTCGCCATGGCCCCGGGCCGCCTGGATCTCCTTGACGATCTCGACCCGGTCGACCTTCTTGAGCTTGTCCAACTCCTCGCGCAACCGCGCGTATCCCTGCCGCGTGATGGGCATACGGCTCATGTACGGTTCCTCCTTCGTCGGAAGGCTGATGGGCTAGAAAGCTGGAAAGCTGGGAGGCTGGGATGCCTCCGCTTCCAGGTAACTTCCTGCTGGGATGCTAGGAGGCTGGGACGCTAGGACGCCAAAATCCTTTGGGATTCTAGCGTCGGCTGTTGTCCCAACCTGTGGGAGCGGCTTTCCAGCCGCGACCATGTCCCTTCGGGCCTTCGGCCCGGATCGCGGCGGGGACGCCGCTCCTACCCCTGAGCCCTGACTCGGGCGTTACTGTCATGCACAGTGGGGCCCCAAAGGGGCGCCGGGAAGTTTCCAAGTACCTTCCTGCTAGGACGTTAGGATGCGAGAACGCTAGGACGCCAAAATCCTTTGGGATTCCAGCGTCAACGGTTGTCCCAACCTGTGGGAGCGGCTGCCGTATCGGGGGCCCGAGTTCAGAAGTCGGAGGTCAGAGACCCCCCTGTCCTCTGTCTTCTATCTTCTGGCCCCTGGCACGGTCTCCGGTCCCGTGGCCCGGACCGCGGCGCACCGTGTGGCCGAGGCGGAAGTAATTGTTTCCGCGAACAGGCCGCGCTCCGTGGCCTACGGGAGTTTCCCAAGAGTTCCGCAACACGTCCTCGGCCGGGCCGCTGGGTGGCCGGGGGCCCGCCCCCCCAGCGCCGTTCGCGGCAAGAAAAAAACCGCCCCTCGGGGCGGCCGGCTCCGGCGGCCCGTCGGGCGCTCATCCCACCTCGTTGTACGGCCGCACCCGGAACCGGACCCCCAGCTCCTCGGCCCGGCGGCGGCAGGCCTCCAGGTCGAGCCCGGGCACGGCCACCACCGACGCCGTGACCTCGCCGACGTGCTCCCGGGCCTCCCGGAGGAACCCCAGCACCGCCTCGTAGGCGCCTTCGATCCCCGGCCGGCAGAGCCGTTCGTAGGTCTCGGCGTCGGGGGCGTTGAGGCTCACCGACACGGCGTCCACCAGCCCCGCCAGCTCGGCGGGGACGTTTCGGCCGTGCACCGCGCTCGCGAGTCCGTCGGTGTTGACCCGGATCCGCCGGGCGCCCCGCCGCCGCAGCTCCCGGGCCACCTCCTTCACCAGGTCGAGGCGCAGGAGCGGCTCGCCGAACCCGCAGAACACCACCTCGTCCCAGGCCCCGGGCCCGCCCCGGGCCTCGACCGCGGCGAGGACCTCCTCGGCCGAGGGCTCGTGGGTAAGCGCCAGGTCGTGGCCCTTCACGATCGGCGCCCGGTGCTTGGGGCAGAAGGCGCACCGGTTCGTGCACCGGTTCGTGACGTTGAGGTACAGGCTCCGCCGGATCGGGTACGCGACCGGGTTCTCCTCCACCTCCCCCACCCCGAAGAGCTCCCGGCTGGCCCGGGTCGTGATGCGGGCCACGTCGTCCACGGAAAGCCCGCGGATCCGGGCCACCTCGGCCGCGGTGTGCACGATGTAGGCCGGCTCGTTTCGCTTCCCCCGCTTGGGTTGGGGCGCCAGGAACGGGCAGTCGGTCTCCAGCAGGAGCCGCTCCAGGGGCGCCCGGGCCACCACCTCCCGCAGCCGGTCGTTCTTCGGGTACGTCACGGTGCCGGGGACCGAGAGGAACCACCCCATGCCCAGCACCTCCTGGGCGAGGTCCCAGTCCCCGGAGAAGCAGTGGAACACCCCCCGGAGCTCGCCCGCCTCCTCCCGGAGAATACGCACGGCGTCGGCGTGGGCGTCGCGGTCGTGGATCACCACGGGGAGTCCGAGCTCCCGGGCCCGCCGGATCTGCTCCCGGAACCGGCGCTGCTGGAGGTCCCGGGGGGACCGGTCCCGAAAGTAGTCGAGCCCGATCTCCCCCCAGGCCACGACCCGCGGCGAACGGGCCAGGTCGGCCAGGGCGTCGAGGTCGGCCTCGGTGACCCGGGCGGCGTCGTGGGGGTGCACGCCCACCGTGGCCCACACCCCGGGGGTGCGCTCGGCCAGTTCCACCGCGGCCCGGCTGTCGTCCGGGTCGATCCCCACCGTGATGATCGCGCCCACCCCGGCCTCGCGGGCCCGGTCCAGGACCCCCACGAGGTCGTCCCGCAGCCCCTCCAGGGTGAGGTGGGCGTGGGTGTCGACGATCACCGGGCCTCGATCCGCGGAAAGAGGCTGGGGCCGCGTTCGGTGCGCACCCCGGCCGGCAGGCCGCCCCACTCCCGGAGCTCCTCCAGGCGGCCCTCGTCGGCCGGACGGGTCACGCCGAGCCGGCGCCAGATCTCCCGGCCCGTGTGGGGCAGGAACGGGAACACCAAAAGCCCCACGGCCCGCAGGGCCTCGCAGGCGTTGTAGAGCACCTGGTCGAGGCGGGCCGCCTGTTCGGGAACCTTGGCCAGCGACCACGGCGCCGTGGTGTCCACGTACTTGTTCACGACCCCCACGAACTCCCACACCGCGATGAGGGCCCGGTGGAACGCGAGGTCGTTCATGGCCGCGTCCACCTGCTCGAGGCAGGTGGCCAGGGCCTCCCGGAGCCCCTCGTCCACGCCCTCGGTGCCGAACGAGAGCACCCGGGGCACCACGCCGTCCCGGTACTTGCCCACCATGGCGAGCACCCGGGACACCAGGTTCCCCAGGTCGTTCGCCAGATCGGAGTTGATGCGGTGCACCAGGGCGTCGCGGCTGAAATCGCCGTCGAGCCCGAAGGGGACCTCCCGCAGCAGGAAGTAGCGGAACGCGTCCACCCCGTACTCGGCCGCGATGGCGCCGGGGTCCACCACGTTCCCCAGGCTCTTGGACATCTTCTTGCCCTCCACCGTCCACCACCCGTGGGCGAACACCTTCTTCGGCAGGGGGAGCCCGGCGCTCAGCAGGAACGTGGGCCAGTACACGGTGTGGAACCGCAGGATGTCCTTGCCGATCACGTGGACGTCGGCCGGCCAGTACCGCTCGAACCGCCCGGGGTCGTCGGGGAACCCGGCCCCGGTGATGTAGTTGGTGAGCGCGTCGAACCACACGTAGATCACGTGCTTGGGGTCGCCGGGCACCGGGATGCCCCAGGAGAAGCTCGTGCGGGAGATCGAAAGGTCCCGCAGCCCCTCCCGCACGAACGAGAGGATCTCGTTTCGCCGGCTCACGGGCTGGATGAACTCGGGGTTCTCCTCGATGTGCTTGAGAAGGGCGTCCTGGTACCGGGACATCCGGAAAAAGTAGCTCGGCTCCTTGAGCTTTTCGGTGGGCCGGTTGCAGTCGGGACAGGTGCCCTCGATGAGCTGGTTCTCGGTCCAGAACGTCTCGCAGGGGGTGCAGTACCAGTCCTCGTACTCCCCGAGGTAGATGTCGCCGTTGGCCTGGACCCGCCGGAACAGCTCCTCCACCGCCCGGCGGTGGTCCGGCTCGGTGGTCCGGATGAACCGGTCGTTGGAGATCTCGAGGGTTTTCCACAGGTCCTGGAACCGGGTCACCACCCGGTTCGCCAGGTCGATGGGGCGCTCCCCCCGCTCCGCCGCCGCCTTCTGCACCTTCTGGCCGTGCTCGTCCGTGCCCGTGAGGAACAGGACGTCGAACCCGGCCGCCCGCTTGTACCGGGCCAGCGCGTCGCAGGCCACCGTGGTGTAGGCGTGGCCGATGTGGGGCACGTCGTTCACGTAGTAGATGGGCGTCGTCACATAGAACGTTTTCGCCATGATCACCCCTTTGGCTTTTTCGATCCGCGTCTGCCTCGGCGCCTGCGGCGTTTCGTGCCCGTCTTCGGCGGGCCCGTCTCCTCGGCCTTCTCGTCCCCCTTTTTCCCGGGCTGGCTAGGCTCCGGCGACCTGCGGGGCTCCGGCGGCCCGGGCGCGCGCTCCCGGCGCCGTTTGGGCGTTGTTCGCTCCTTCGACCCCTCCTGCGGGGCCGAAGGGGTCCCGCTGGGTTCGGCCTTCGGCTTCCCCCACTCCTCGACCTCGATCTCCACCTCGCCGTCCCGGGTGTGGATCACGAAGGTGCCCTCGAGCACGTTGCGCCGGATCACCTTGCCCGTGCCCCGGGCCGTCTCCACGGTCTTCCCGACCCGCGGGAACTTCTTGGCCGCCTTCTTGTACTGGGCGTGCTCGTACCCGAGGCAGCACATGAGCCGTCCGCACACCCCCGAGATCTTCGTGGGGTTCAGGGCCACGTCCTGCTCCTTGGCCATGCGCACGCTCACCGGGGTGAAATCGGTGAGCCAGGTGGCGCAGCAAAGCTCCCGGCCGCACGGCCCCACCCCGCCCACGAGCTTGGCCTCGTCGCGCACCCCGATCTGGCGCATCTCGATGCGGACGTGGAACTCCCGGGCCAACTGCCGGACGAGGTCGCGGAAGTCCACGCGCTGCTCGGCGGTGAAGTAGAAGATGGCCTTCGAGCCGTCGAACAGATACTCCACGTCCACGAGCTTCATCGGGAGGCCCCGCTCCCGGATCTTTTCGAGGCACACCTGGAAGGCGTACCCCTCGAGCTCGCAGTTCTGCTCGTACCGCAGAATGTCGCGCTCGTTGGCCTGGCGGAGCACCTTCTTGAAGGTCTGGCCGGGCATGGGGTTGAGGTCCCGCGGCGCACTCGCCACCTGCCCCAAGGCCATGCCCCGCTCCGTCTCCACCACCACCCAGTCGCCGACGTCGCACTCCACGCCGTCGGCATCGAAATGGTACACGCGGCTGGCGCGCTTGAACCGAACTCCTACGACCCGAGCCAATGGTCCTCCCAATCCCGCCCGGCGAGGCCCAGGAACAGGGCATCGAGGGCGAGCTGCGCGTTCACGTTGCGGTCGAGCCACCCCAGAACCCGGGTGAGCCCGGCCTGCCGGTCGATCCAGGTTTCCACGTCGTCGCCGAGCCGGCGGATCCGCCGGGCCACGACCGACTGGAGGAGCTCCAGCCGGTCCCGAAGATCCGGGGCCCGGGCCCATTCGGCCGCGAGTCGGAGCGCGTCGCCCGCCCCGGCCCGGTCCCAACGCTCGGCCGCGGCCTCCACCTCCCCCAGGAGCGCCAAGAACTCCCCCTCTCCCCGGCCCAGCACCCGGCCCGGCCGCCCGGCCGCGGCGGCGGCCAGGCGCCGGGCCTCGTCCCCCCCGAGGCCGCACCCCGCGAGGACCCGCTCCACCGCGGCATCGTCGAGCGGATCGAACCGGATCCCCTGGCACCGGGACACCACCGTGGGAAGGAGCTGCTCGCGGTGGCTGGCGATCAGGATCAGGTGCACCCCCTCGGGCGGCTCCTCCAGGGTTTTGAGGAGGGCGTTGGCCGCCTCCCGGGTGAGCCGGGCGGCGTCCGGGAGTATAGCAACCCGCCGGCCTCCCTCAAAAGCCCGGTACGACAGGGCTTCCTGCAGGCCCCGGACCGCCTCCACCCCCACCCTTGCGCCCCCGGCCTCGAGGACGTGGAGGTCGGGATGGGTCCCCGAATCGAGGCGGCCGCAGGACCGGCACGCCCCGCACGCCTCGGCCGCGGCCAGGGCGCCCTCGGAGCGGCACAGGAGCACCCGGGCCACCTCCCGGGCCACCAGGGATTTCCCGACGCCGCTCGGCCCCCAGAACAGATAGGCGTGGGGCACCCGCCCGGACGAAAGGCTCCGGCGCAGCACCCGCAACGGGCGCTCGTGGCCCACGATCCGGTCGAACCCCACGCTACCCTCTGCTCCGGAACAAATCGGCCACCGCCGCCCATACCCGGGCCGCCACGGCCTCCGGGGAGCCGGTGGCGTCCACCACCCGCACCCGTTCCGGCTCCCGGGCGGCGATCGTCAGGTACCCTCGCCGGACCCGGTCGTGGAACGCCCGGCCCTCCTGCTCGAACCGGATCTCCGCGCCGGGGCCCGATTTGGCCCGGAGCGACCGGGCCACCCCCTCGGCGGGATCGAGGTCGAGGAGCACGGTGCGGCGGGGCGCCACCCCGTCGGTGGCCAGCCGGTTCAGGGCCCGCACCGCGTCGAGGTCGAGCCCCCGCCCCCAGCCCTGGTACGCCTCGGTGGCGTCGGCGAACCGATCGCAGATCACCACCCGGCCCGCCCCCAGGGCGGGCCGGATCACCTTCTCCACGTGCTCGGCGCGGTCGGCCGCGTAGAGCAGCAGTTCCGCCCGGGGGCACGGCGGGTCCTCGCTCGGGGTCAGGAGGACCCTCCGGAGGTCCGTTCCCAGCGGCGTGGCTCCCGGCTCCCGGGTGAGGGTCACCGGCCACCCCGCCTCGGACAGCCGCTCCGCCAGGAGCCGGGCCTGGGTGCTCTTGCCGGTGCCTTCGCCCCCCTCGAAGGTGAGAAACACCCCCCTCATGCCGGGGGCGTCTCCAGGTCCCAGAACTCCCGCTTGGCCGGCCGGCCCATGAGCCTCTCCACCCCCTCCGCCGGCGCCAACCGCCCCTCCAGCACCTCCCGGACGGTTTCGGCGATCGGCATCTCGACCCCCTTGCGCTCGGCGAGCGCCACGGCCGCCCCGGTGGTCTTGACCCCCTCGGCCACGGCCCGCATGGAGGCCAAAATCGAATCCAGGGCCTCTCCCCGGCCGAGCCGAAGGCCCACGGTGCGGTTGCGCGACAGGCCCCCGGTGCAGGTGAGCACCAGGTCCCCCATGCCCGCAAGCCCGAGGAAGGTCAAAGGATTCGCGCCCAGGGCGACCCCCAGGCGGCTGATCTCGGCCAGGCCCCGGGTGATCAGGGCGGCCCGGCTGTTGTGGCCGAACCCCAGGCCGTCGGAGATGCCGGCGGCCAGGGCCACCACGTTCTTGAGCGCCCCCCCGGTCTCCACCCCCACCAGGTCGTCCAGGGTGTACACCCGGAACCGGGCGTCGGAGAAGAGGGCCTGGAGCCGGGCCGCCCCTTCGGGATCGCGGCACGCGAGGCTCACCGCCGTGGGCATGCCCTGGGCCACCTCGGCCGCGAACGAGGGGCCCGAGAGGGCCGCGATTCGCCCCTCCATGCCCTCGGGAAGCACCTCGGCCAGCACCTCGTGCATGAGCCGGAGGCTGCCCATCTCGATGCCCTTCGAGGCCGTGACGACCCAGGCGTCGGGCCGCACCCACCGGGCCGCCCGGCCCATGACCTGCCGCACCACCTGGGAAGGGGTGACGCTCACCACCACCTCGGCCCCGGCCACCGCCTCCTCCAGGTCGGACGTGGGTTCCACCGCGTCGGGAATCCGGTGCCCCGGGAGGTAGAGGTCGTTCTCCCGCGTGGAGGCCATGCGCTCGGCCAGGTCGGCCTCGTACACCCACAGCCGCACCGGCACGCCCTTGCGGCCCAGTACCGTGGCCAGGGCCGTCCCCCAGGCCCCGGCCCCCACCACCGCAACCCGTGGTTCGCTCACGGCGCCGACTCCCGCTTCGGATGGAGGATCTCTTCGGGCACCGGGACCCGGGGCGCGTCGAACCACAGATCCTCGAGCCCGAACTCCTGGCGTACGTCCTCGTAAAACACGTGGACCACCCAGTCCCCGAAATCCAGGAGCGCCCACCGCCCCTCCCGGATCCCCTCGACCCCCAGGGGCCGCACCCCCCGCTCCTTCATCGCGTCGAGCACCCCCTCGGCGATGGACTGGACCCGCCGGTCGCTCGACCCGCTCACGATCAGGAAGTAGTCGGTGAACCCGGCGAGCTTTCGCACGTCGAGCACCGCGAGGTCGGCCCCGCGCTTCTCCGCCGCGGCCGCCGCGCAGATCATCACGCGCTCCAGGATCTCTTCGTCGGTCATGTCCCACTCCCGAAGAACCAGCCCGGGTGCTCCCGGGCGGCCCGTTCCAACACCACGCGCACCGGGTCGGGCACGAGGTAGCGCACCGACCGCCCGTGGGCCACCAGGTCCCGGATCGAGGACGAGGAGATGTCCAGCGGGGTGACCCGCACGATCCGCACCTCCCGGCCCGAACGGTGGCGATACCCGTGGGGGGTGGCCTCGAACTCCCCCTCCAGGGCCCGGGGCGGCCCGAGGGGGCCCTCGTCCGGTGGCCGGCGCATCACGGCCAGATCGGCCAGGGCGAAGAGCTCCGGGTACCGGTGCCAGGTGTGGATCTCCCGGAACGCGTCGGCGCCCAGCAGGAACCACAGGCGGCCCTCCGGACCGGCCTCGGCCCGCCACTCGGTCAGCGTGTCCACCGTGTAACTGGGGCCCTCCCGCCGGAGCTCCCGGTCGGACACCCCGAACCGGGGGTTGTCGGCCACCGCCTCCCGGAGCCACTCCAGGCGCGCCTCGGCCGGGGCCAGCCCCCCCGCGCCCTTGTGGGGGGGGATCCGGGCCGGCACGAACCACACCCGTTCGAGACCGAGGGCATCGGCCACCTCTTCCGCGGCCCTCAGATGCCCCAGGTGGACCGGGTTGAAGGTGCCCCCGAACACCCCGATACCCCCCGGCCGGTCCGGGGGGGGCGCCTCAGCCCTCACGCACCTGCCCTTCGCCGAAGATGACGAATTTCGTGGTGGTGAGATCCTCCACGCCCATGGGCCCGAAGGCGTGGAGCTTGGTCGTGGAGATGCCGATCTCCGCCCCGAGGCCGAGCTGCTGGCCGTCGCTGAAGCGGGTGGAGGCGTTCACGGCGACCACCGAGGAGTTCACCTCCCGCACGAACCGCTGGGCGTTCGCGTAGTCCCGGGTCACGATGGCCTCGGTGTGGAGACTGCTGTAGCGTTCGATGTGGTCGATGGCGGCGTCCAGCCCGTCCACCACCCGCACGGCCAGGATGAGGTCCAGGTACTCGGCGTACCAGTCGTCCTCCGTGGCCTCCCGGGCGTCGGGGATCCACCGCCGGGTCTCGGGGCAGCCCCGGATCTCCACCCCGGCCGCCGTGAGGGCCGCGCCGATCCGCGGGAGGAACGCCTCGGCCGCGTCCCGGTGCACCAGCAGGGTCTCGAGGGCGTTGCACACGCCGGGGCGCTGGCACTTGGCGTTCAACACGATGCGCTCGGCGGCATCGAGGTCGGCCGAGGCGTCCACGAACACGTGGCACACCCCCTTGAAGTGCTTGATCACGGGGATGCGGCTGTTCTCGGTGACGAACCGGATCAGGCCCTCCCCACCCCGGGGGATGATGAGGTCGATGTACTCCTCCAGGCGGAGCATCTCGAGCACCGCCTCCCGGTCGGTCACCCCCACCACCTGGATCGCGCCCTCCGGCACCCCCGCCGACGCCGCGGCGCGGCCGAGCACCTTCGCGATGGCGCGGTTCGAGTGGATCGCCTCCTTGCCGCCCCTAAGGATCACGGCGTTCCCGGCCTTGAGGCACAGCCCGGCCGCGTCGGCCGTGACGTTGGGCCGCGACTCGTAGATGATACCGATGACCCCCAGGGGGATACGCTGCTTGCCCACCAGGAGCCCGTTGGGCCGCTTCCACATCCGGACCACCTCGCCCACCGGGTCGGTCTGGGCCGCCACCTCCCGCAACCCCTGGGCCATCGAGGCGATCACCGCATCCGAGAGGGTCAGCCGGTCGATCATGGCCTTCGAGAGCCCGGCCTGCTCGGCGGCCTCCAGGTCCTTTCGGTTCTCGGCCTGGAGCTCGGCCCGGGCGGCCTCGAGCCCGTCGGCCATGGCCCGCAGGGCCTCGTCCTTCACCCGGCTCGAAAGGCGCGCCAGCTCGCGGCTCGCCCTCCGGGCCCGCTGCCCCATCGCCACCAGATCGTCGCGCAACGCCATGTCCTACTCCCTCTTCTCGGAACCCGCCGGCGCCCCCGCCCCGAACGCGGGCTCCCGGAACACGACGAGGTCATCCCGGTGGATGACCTCGTCCCCGAAGGTGTAGCCGAGTCTATCAGCGATCTCCCACGATGCCAACCCCGCGATTTCGCGCACTTCCTCGGCGCTGTACGCCACAAGGCCCCGGGCCACCTCCTCCCCGTCCGGCCCCTCGACCACCACGGCGTCACCCCGCTCGAACGGGCCCTCCACCCCCACGACCCCCTTGGGAAGGAGGCTCTTTCCGCCCTCCACCAGGGCGCGCACGGCCCCCGCGTCCACCCGGATCCGGCCCACCGGCTGGACCGTGTAGGCGATCCAGTGTTTGCGGCGCCGCAGCCGGTCGGCCTGGGGCGCGAAGAACGTGCCCAGCGGCTCGCCGGCGAGGATCCGCCGGAGGGCGTGGGGCGCCTTGCCCGAGGCGATCGCCACGGCGGCGCCGCCGTGGGTGGCCCGCTGGGCGGCCACGAGCTTCGTGGCCATGCCTCCGGTGCCCACCCGGGACCGGGACC
>CAZUYO010000016.1:0-21493 GCA_964624725.1 uncultured Thermodesulfobacteriota bacterium | reverse complement strand
GCCTTCCTCACGCCGCCCGGCGGGTCTCCTCCCGCCCCGCACCCTTGAGGTAACCGATCAGGTCGTCGGCCACCAGGGGCACCACGTCGCCGATCATGTGGGGCATGAGGTTGTCCATCACCTTGGGCAGAAGCGCCGGCATCTGTTCCGCCATGTACTCCGGCATCGGCACCCGCTCCCGGATCCGGTCGATCAGGGTGGGCAGCACCTTGGGCATCATGAGCGGCAGGAGCCGGGGGAACAGCACCGGGAAGAGGGGCTTCATGGCCTCCAGGGCCCCCGGCACCCGGCCCATGGCCCGCATCATGGCCCCCATGCCGGCCGGCATGGCCTCGAGGAGCTCGGGCCACATCGTTTTCATGAGCCCCGCGAACCCCTCGGGCGTCATGAGGGCGATCATCTTCTCGAACACGGCCCACTGGGCCCGGACCTCGGGGTGGGGGTCGGGCAGCTCGTGCCCCAGGGCCTCGGCCGCGAAGTGGGCCAGGTCCACCACCTCCACGGGCACGTTTCGCCGCTCGGCCGCCACCCGGAGCTGGAACTGGCAGCAGGGGCACGCGGCCAGCACCTTCGCGGCCCCCACCTCCACGGCCTCGTCGAGCCGCACCTTGCCCAGGTCGGCCGCCACCTCGGGCTCCTTGATCAGGGTGAGCACCGACCCGCAGCAGTGGGCCTCGTCGCGGTTATAGGGCATCTCCACGAACTCCACCCCGGGGATCGCCCGGATCACCTCCCGGGGCGCCTCGTACACCTTCGAGGCCCGCCCCATGTGGCAGGAGTCGTGCCAGGTGACGGTCACGGGGCCGCCGGGCCGCTCCGGGAACCGGAACCGGCCGTCCCGGATCCGTTCGGCCACCACCTCGCTGTAGTGGCGGGCCGTGATGCCGTAGTCGATCCCGAGCTTCCGGGCCCACTCGGGGTACACCTTGCGCCACATCATGTCGCAGGCCGGGCACGAGGTGATCACGGTGTCGGCCCCGGTCCGCTTCACCGCCTCCACGTTCTTCCGGAGGGTCTCGGCGAAGAGGTCCCATTTGCCGGCCACGAGCATCGGCGTGGCGCAGCAGTTCTCCTCCTCGCCCAGATAGGTGAAGTCCACGCCGGCGTCGTGCAGCAGCCGCACGCTCGCGATCCCGATGTCGCGCTCCACGTAGCTCGCGGTGCATCCGGCGAAGTACACGGCCTTGGCCTTCCGGCCCGGGCCGTGGGCCTCCCGCAGGTCGGCCGGGAACCAGTCGGACCGGCTCCGGCGGTACCCGGCCCAGATGTTCCCCTGGCCCGAGAGCGCCGCGGCCATCATCTCGAACGGCGGAAACGTCATGCGGCCCTGGTCGTGGATGAGCTTGCCCCGCAGCTTCATCCAGGAGCGCTCCACGGGCAGGTGCTCGGGGCACCGGTGCTCGCACATCTCGCAGGTGGTGCAGGAGAGCACCGTGTCCACCATGCGCTGGTCCCACCGGGCCCGGCCCTCCAGGTACTCCCGCAGCCAGTACCATTTCCCCCGGGGGCTCTGGCTCTCCCAGCCCCGGCCGTAGAACTGGTCGCACTCGTCCACGCAGTACCCGCACTGGGAGCAGGCGTAGGCGTACCAGGCCACGTCGGCCGGGATGCCCTTGATCTCGCCGCCCGAGGGCCGCTCCCCGAGGTCGAGGTGCACGGCGTTGCCCATCTTCCGGGCCACCGGCTCCAGGCGCCCCGCGAGCCCCAGGGCCGTGCCCAGGATCCCGTTGTCCAGGACCTTCCGGGGGTTCAGGAGCCCCCGCGGGTCCACCTCCCGTTTGAACGCCCGGAGCCGTTCGAGCCGGTCGGGCCCCAGGACCTCCCGGGCCCGGTCGGCGAAGAAGAGCCCCGTCGCGTAGGCCCGGCCCCCCAGGGCCTCGGCCGCCCGGAGCACGGTGAGCGAGAGCCCGAACACGAAGTGGTACGAGAACTCCCGGCGGTCGGCCGGGATGAACCCCAGGATCACCACCTCCGGCCGGCCGTCGCGGCCCCGGCGCACCACGAGGCCCTCCTTCACGATGGGTTGGCCCACCTTGGCCTCCACGTCCCCCAGGAACGCGGCGAGCCGGTCCAGAGGCACCACCACCTCGGAGGGCACGAGCGAGGGGCCGAGGCGCTTCACCACCATGACCTCGAACCGGTGGTCCCACTCGTGGCGGGCCACCTCGTGGGGCAAGAGCCGCCCGCCCGCCGCGGCCGCGAGCCGGCCCAGCCCGTTGCGGGTGTCGTCGGCCCCGTGTTCCGGGAACGCCAGGGTCACCACGAAGGCCCGGGGCAACGCGGGCGGGGCCGGCTCGTGCTCGGCCCGGGGCGCCCGGGCCTTCAGCTCGGCCATGCGGGGGTTGATGAACGTCACGGACCACACCGGCAGGTCCGTGCCGGCGAGGGTCTCGAGGAACCGCTGGAGCCCGTCGGCGTCGTCGAACGCGGCCGCGGCCACCGCCAGGGGTTCGGCCGGGCGCACCCGCAGCGTGACCCGGGTGATCAGCCCGGTGATGCCCTCGGCATCGGCCACGAGCGCGAGATCGTCGCCCGCGAACTCCCGTACCCGGCCGTCGGGCGTGACGACCCGGGCCGCCACCACGTTCTCCGGAAAGGGGCCGTAGGCGTAGCTGCCGATGCCCACCCCGCCCTGGGCGAGCCACCCGCCCACCGTGGACGAGGGGTAACTCGTGGGGTAGAGCCGCAGGGTCAGCCCGTGGGCGCCCAGCGCCCGGTCGAGGCGTTCCCAGGTGATCCCGGGCTCCACCGTGACGGTCTGCTCCTGGGCGTCCACCTCCACCACCCGGCGCATCCGGAAAAAATCCACCACGATCCCCTGGCCCACCGGCACGGCGCCGCCGTAGCCGGAGGTGGCCTTGCCGCGGGGGGTGAGGGGCAGCCCCTCGGCCACGGCCCAGCGGACCAGATCGGCCACCTCGGCCTCGTCCGCCGGCTGCACCACGGCCCGGGGCCGGGTGTCGCCCACCAGGGGTTTCACCAACCCCGGGATCTCGGCGATGTCGTGGCCGTACAGGACCCGTTCCGTGGGATCGAAGGTGACGCGGTCCCCGAACCGCTCCCGAAGCCAACCCTTCTGCCGTTCGGACAGTTCCGCCATGACGGTTCCTCCCTCTCGTCGAGATAGGTCGTTCCTGGATTCACAAACCGGTGCGTTGGATGCACCCCGTACGCGGAGGTTACACCCGAACGGGGTAAACCCCCGCGTGCCCCGGCGCGTCTCAAGGGCACGGGGGCGGGGGTGGCCCCGGGCCGCGCGCGCGGGTACCCTACGCGATGGTTTCCCGTGCCCCGGACCCCCGATGGACGACGCCCGGTTCGAACGACTCGTCGTAGAGGTGCAGGAGAAGGCCCTGCGGCTCGCCCACGCCTTTCTCGGCGACTGGGACGAGGCCCGGGACGCCGTGCAGGAGGCGCTCGTGAAGGCGTACCGCCGCCGCCACACGTTCCGGGGCGAGGCCGACCCGGCGACCTGGTTCTTCCCGATCCTGGCGAACCACTGCCGGGACCAACTGCGGCGGCGGAAGGTCCGGTCGTTCCTCCTGCCCTGGCGACACCGGACCGAGGGGGAGGACGACGCCGCCCCGGCCACCGAGGACCTGGCGGCCGACCCCGGGGACGGCCCGGAGGACCAGGCCCAGAGAACCGCGTTCCGGCGGGCGCTCGCCCGCGCGCTGCGAACCCTCCCCCGGCGCCAGAGGGAGGTGTTCCAACTGCGGGCCCTGGCCGGGCTGACCGGGGCCGAAACCGCGGCCGCGCTGGGCATCAGCCCCGGAGCGGTCAAGGCGCACCTCTTCCGGGCCACCCAGGCCCTCCAGCGGGAACTCGCGGAGTGGAGGGAAGGGCTCCGATGAAGCCGATCGAACCGTGCCCCGAATACGCCGACGCCCTGACCGAGGCGGTCTGGGGCGGGCGGGCCGATCCGGCCTGGGAGGCCCACCGGGCGGGGTGCGCCCGGTGCCGGGAGGCCTGGGCCCGGGCTTCGGCGTTCGCCGCCCAGGTGCACGCGGCCGCTCCGGAGGTGCCCGCGTCCGCCCGCAACGGCCTCGCGGACGCCGTGTTCGCCCGGACCACCCGCCGGGCGCGGGCCGTCCGGGCCGCCTGGGCCTGGGCCGGAGGGGCCCTGGCCGCGGCCGGGGCGGCGTTTCTGGTGCTCCGGCGGCCGGGCCCCCCGGCGGTGCCCGGGGACGAGGGGATCGACTTCGCCGAGGTGGACCTGGAGCTCCTCGAGTCCCTGGACCTCGCCGAAAACCTGGAACTTCTGGAACTTCTGGACGCGCTGGAGGCGCTCGACGATGCCGGATGACCCGACGCCCCCGCCCGAACCCTCCCCCGAGGAGCTGGACGAGATCCTCAAGGATCTCGAGTTCTTCCTGGCGATGGACGAGGCCGAGGCCCTGCCCCTGGAGGAGGACGGGGAGGGGGGAGAGGAGGACCGCGATGGCGACTGATGGGATCGGCCGCAGGGAGGCCCTCGCCCGGCTCGCGGCCCTCGGGGCCGGGGCGCTCCTCGCCCCGGCGGCCCGGGCCGAGAGCCTCCGGGAACGGTGGGAGCGCCTCACCCCGGAGCAGAAGGCGCGCGCGCTCAGGAACTACCGCCGGTGGAAGAGCCTGAGCCCCGAGGAACGCGAACGCCTGCGGCGGCGCTACGAGCGCTGGAAGCGGCTCACCCCCGAGCAGAAGGCCTTCATCCGGCGAAACTTCGACCGGATCCGCGCCCTGTCGCCGGAGGAGCGCCGCGCCCTGGCCCAACGGCTCCGCCGGTGGCAGACTCTTCCCCCGGAACGGCGCGAGGAGTACCGGCGCCGCCTCGAGCGACTCATGCGGATGCCCCCGGCCGAGCGCCGGCGCACCCTCGACCAACTGCGCCGGTGGCGGGACCTCACCCCCCGCCAGAGGGACCAGATCCGCAGGCGCCTCCGCCGCCGGCGCTGACGCCCGGCCCGGCGCCGTTTCCCCGGGCATCCGCGAACCTCTCCCGGGCCGGAGTCGATCCCGGGACGGAGGTACGGGTTGTGGCCTGGAACCGCGGATCTCGTCGCCCCCCTTCGCCCTGGCCGGGCCTGGGGCCCGCGATGCGTCGGGGAGTATCGGCCCTCCTGGCGTTTCTCGCGATTGCCGCGCCCTGCCGGGCCGACCCCTTCGGGGAGGCCCGGAGCCGGATGATCCGGGACATCCAGGCCGACCTTGCGCTCACCCGGGCCCAGGTGGGGATCGACCGGTTCTCGGACGCCGTGCTCGCCGCCCTCGCCCGGGTCCCCCGCCACGAGTTCGTCCCGGCCGAATACCGGGACGCCGCCTACGAGAACCGACCCCTCCCCATCGGCCACGGCCAGACCATCTCCCAGCCCTACATCGTGGCCCTCATGACCGAACTCGTCCGGGTGGGCCCGGGGTCCAGGGTGCTCGAGGTGGGCACGGGGTCCGGCTACCAGGCCGCCGTGCTCGCGGAACTCGGGGCCCGGGTGTACACGATCGAGATCATCGAGCCGCTCGCGGCGGCCGCCCGGGACCGGCTCGCACGCCTGGGCTACCGAACCGTCGAGTGCCGCACGGGCGACGGCTATTACGGGTGGCCCGAGGCCGCGCCCTTCGACGCCATCGTGGTCACGGCGGCGGCGGACCACGTTCCGCCCCCCCTCGTCCGGCAGCTCAAGCCCGGCGGCCGCATGGTCATCCCGGTGGGCGGGCCGTTTCGGATCCAGACGCTAACGGTGGTGGAAACCGACGGGGCCGGAAGGGTCACGAGCCGGGAGCTCCTGCCCGTGCGGTTCGTGCCCCTGACCGGGGGGCCCCGGTAGGGGCGCGGCCGTGGGCGCCGCCCCCAGCCCCGGACGGCTCCGCCTCGCGGTGGGGCTTCTTTCCGCCGGCGTCCTCGCCTACGAAACCCTCCTCCTCAAGCTCCTCCCGCTCAAGCTCTGGGCCCCGGCCGCCGGGGCGGTGATCAGCCTCGCCCTCCTCGGGTTCGGTGCGGCCGGGGCCGCCCTCACGACGGTCTCGCCGGAGGCCCTGCCGCCGCGCCGGGCGGTTCCCGGCCTGGCCGCGGCGTTCGGGATCGGCGCGCCCGCCGCGTTCGCCCTGGCCGAGGCGGTCCCCTTGAACCCGCTGGAGCTCCTGTGGTCGCCCGCCCCCTGGGTCGGGCTCGGCGCCGTGTATCTCGCGCTGGGGGCGCCCTTTTTCCTGGCCGGCCTGGCCCTGGCCCTGGCCTACCGGCACCAGGCCGCACGGCCCGGCCCCCTCTACGCCGCGGACCTCGCCGGGGCCGCGGCCGGGGCGGCCCTCGCCGTGGCGGTCGTGCACCTGGGGCCGCCGTCGTGGGGGTTGCGGCTCGTGTGCCTTGTGGGGGCCCTCTCCGCCGCGTCCCTCCTTCGCCCCAGGGCCGCGGCGGCGGTCGGCCTGGCCGGGCTCCTCGTTGGCGCCGCCTGGCCCGGCCGGCTCCTCGAGCCCCGGCTTTCGCCCTACAAGCCGCTCGCCCGGATGCTCGCCGCCCCGGACACCCGGGTCGAGGCCGACGCCTGGACGCCCTGGGGCCGGCTCACGGTCGCCCGGTCCGCCGGGGTTCCGTTTCGCCACGCGCCGGGGCTTTCGCTCGCCTGCCCCCACGATCCGCCCCCGGCCCGGGCCGCCTTCCTCGACGGGGACCTCCTGGACGCCCTCCCCCCGGGCGGCGCCCCGTGGGACTACCTGGAATGCCTCCCCTGGTCCCTCCCCTACCGCCTCTGGAAGCCCCAGACCGTGCTCGTGCTCGAGGCCGGCCTGGGGTTCCGGGCGGAAGGCGCCCTCCGGCTCGGCGCCCGCCGGGTGGTGGCCGTGGAGCCGATCCGGGTTCCGGCCCGGCCGGCCGCCCGGGGCCGCCCGGGGATCGTCTGGGCCCACGATCCCCCACGGCTTGCCGTGGACCGGGCCCGGGAGCGCTACGATCTCGTGGACCTCGCGGCCCCGGGGCCGTACCGGCAGGCCGGGGTCGCCCCCGACCTCCTGACGGCCGAGGGCCTGTACGCCTGCCTTCGGCGCCTCGGGCCCGGGGGCGTCCTCTCCATCGCGGCCGGCGCCGAGGTGCCCCCGCGCACGTCGGTCCAGGTGGTGGCCACGGCGGCCGAGGCCCTCCGGAGGTTCGGGCTCGAGGATCCCGGCCGGGCCATCGCCTGGGTCCGCTCCTGGGGGGCATCCCAGGTGCTCGTGCGCCCCCGGGGGTTTTCGCCGGAGGACCTCGCCCGGCTTCGCGAGCTGTGCGACGCCCTCGCCTTTGACCTCGCCTGGATCCCCGGCATGACCCCCTCCGAGGCCAACCGGCACCACCGGCTCGACCGCCCGTGGTTTTTCGAGGCCGCCCGCGCCGCGCTCGGCCCGGACCGGACGGCCCTCCGGCGATACCCGTTCCGGACGACCCCGGCCACCGACCTTCGGCCGGCCCTCGGCCGCACGCTCCGCTGGACCCGGCTGCCCGAATGGATCCGAAACCGCCGGCTGGGCACCTCGGGGTTCGCCGAGGAGGCGCCGCTGCTCCAGGCCGGGGTGCTGGTCGTGGCCACCCTGGCCGGGTCGGCCCTGATCCTCTGGCCCCTCCGGCGGCTCGAAGCGAGACGTCCCGTCCGGCCGGCCCTTTATTTCGCCGGGCTCGGGTTCGGGTTCATGGGCTGCGAGGTTCCCCTGGTGGAGACCCTGGGCCGGCTGGTCGGCCATCCCGCGGCCGGCGCGGGGCTCGCCCTGGCCGGGATGCTCGTGGCCGCCGGCGCCGGCGCGGCCACGGCCCGGAGGACCGCCCCGGCCGGGGCCGCCGGAGCCGCCGCCGGGGCGGCGACCCTGTTGGCCCTGGGCTTCGGACCGCTCCTCGGGGCGGCCGGGGGCGCGGCGGCCCCGGCGCGCCTGGGGGTCGCCACGGCGCTCGTCGCCGCCACGGGCTTCGTCCTCGGCCGCCCGTTTCCCGCCGGCCTGGCCCGGGTGGGGGCCCGGGCCCCCCGGCTCGTGCCCTGGGCCTGGGGGGTGAACGGGTTCGCCTCGGTGGCGGGCGCGGCCCTCGCGGGCCTCGTGGCCCGGGAGGCCGGGTACGCCTGGGTCCTCGGCCTCTCCGCGGCCGCCTACGCGGTGGCGGCCCTGGCCGGCCCGGAACCCCGCGGTTGACCTTTCCGGGCTCCCGCCCCATTATTCCCCCTCTTCCGCGGGGGAGCGCGGGGGGCCTCCGAAGGGGCGCCGCCGGTTCCCGGACCCGCGCCCCCACCCGACTCCCCGCGACCGGCCACGGCGGACCGAGGGATGGAACCAGGAGGTACGAACCATGCCGGTGTACGAGTTCTACTGCCCCGACTGCCACGTGATCTTCAACTTCCTCGCCCGGCGGCCCGACCCGGCCCGGCGGCCCGACTGCCCCCGGTGCGGCCGGGAGGACCTGGAGCGGCAGGTCTCCCTTTTCGCGATCTCCAAGGGCCGGAAGGACTCGGGCGGCGAGGGGGAGGACGACCTGCCCGACATCGACGAGACCCGCCTCGAGCAGGCCATGGAGAGCCTGGCCGCCGAGGCCGACTCCATCGACGAGGACGATCCCCGGCAGGTGGCCCGGCTCATGCGCAAGCTCTACGACGCGACCGGCATGAACCTGGGCCCCGGCATGGAGGAGGCGATCCGCCGGATGGAGGCCGGGGAGGACCCCGACAAGATCGAGGAGGAGATGGGGGACATCCTGGAGGAGGAGGATCCCTTCTCCGGGGGCGGCGGGCCGGCGGGGCCCCGGTGGAAGGCCCTCAAGAAGAAGCTCCGGCCCCCCGAGGTGGACGAGACCCTCTATGAGCTCTGAGCTCCGGTTCCTCGACCGGGCCGGGCGGCCCCGCCTGGCCTACCGAGCCGCCCCGGGCCGGGGACCCTGGGTGGTGTTCTGCGGGGGGTTCACCTCCACCATGGACGGCACCAAGGCCACCGCGCTGGAGGCCCACTGCCGGGGGCGGGGCATCGCCTTCGTGCGGTTCGACTACGCGGGCCACGGGGCCTCGGCCGGCCGGTTCGAGGACGAGACCGTGGGCACCTGGGCCGGCGACGCCCTCGCCGTGGTGGACCGGGTGGCCGAGGGGCCGGTGGTGCTCGTGGGCTCCAGCATGGGCGCGTGGGTGGCGGCCCTGGTGGCCCGGGAGCGGCCCGGCCGGGTCCGGGGGCTCGTGACCGTGGCCGCGGCCCCCGACTTCACGGCCGAGCTCGTGGAGCCGGGCCTCGGGCCCGAGGCCCGCCGGCGCCTCGAAACCGAGGGCCGGGTTCTCGCGCCCAACCCCTACGGCCCCGAGCCCACGGTGATCACCCGCCGGCTCGTGGAGGACGGCCGGACCAGGAGGGTGCTCCCCGGTCCCGTGCCCCTGGAGGGCCCGGCGCGCCTCCTCCACGGCCTGGCCGACGACCAGGTGCCCTGGACGTTGTCGGTGCGGCTCGCCGAGGCCCTCACCACCCCGGACGTCCAGGTCACCCTGGTCAAGGGGGGCGACCACCGGCTCTCCGGCCCGGTGGGCCTGGAGCTCCTCGGCCGGGCCGTGGACGAGGTGTGGGCCCGGGCGGCGGGGGGATAGGACGGTGCTCGTCGAGGCCCGGGGGCTCAGAAAGACCTACGGCGGCCGCGACGTGCTCGCGGGGGCCACGTTCCGGATCGCCGAGGGGGAGCGCTGGGCCCTGGTGGGGCCCAACGGCGCCGGGAAGACCACGATCCTGCGGCTCCTCGCGGGCCTCGAATCCCCGGACGGGGGCCGGGTCCTCCGGCGCCGGGGCCTCGAGGTGGGCTACCTGCCCCAGGAGATCCCGGCCGCCCCGGACCTCGGGCTCCGGGAGTACGTGGAGGACGTGGCCGAGGATCTTCGGGCCCTGGAGCGGGAGCTTCGGGCCTGCGAGGCGGAGCTCGCGGCCGGCGAGGACGACCCGGCCCTCCTGGAGCGCTACGGCTGGCTCCAGACCCGGTTCGACCACCTCGACGGGTACCGGCTCCGGGCCCGGGCCGAGAAGATCCTCCAGGGCCTGGGATTTTCCGAGGACGAGTTCGACCGGCCGCTGGCCTCGTTTTCGGGGGGCTGGCGGATGCGGGCCGCCATGGCCCGGATCCTTCTGAGGGAACCCGACCTCGTGCTCCTGGACGAGCCCACCAACCACCTGGACATCGTGAGCCTGGAGTGGCTCGAGGGCCACCTGGCCGAGAGCCCGAGCGCGTTTCTCCTGGTGAGCCACGACGTGGCCTTCCTGAACCGGGTGGTCCGGGGGGTGATCGCCCTGGAGGGGGGGCAGGCGGTGGTGTGCCGGGGCAACTACGACCAGTACGCCCGGGAGCGGGCCCAGCGGGAGGAGGCGGCCCGGGCCGCCTACGAGAACTACCTCAAGCGCCGGGCCCAGGCCGAGCGGTTCGTCGAGAGGTTCCGGGCCAAGGCCACCAAGGCCCGGCAGGTGCAATCGCGCCTCAAGCAACTCGAGAAGGAGGAGCCGCCGCCCCCGCCCCCGCCGGCGGCCGCCGGCTTCCGGTTCCGGTTCCCCCAGCCCCTGCGCAGCGGCCGCACCGTGGTGGAGCTCGAGGGCGTGGAGGCGGGGTACGGCGGCCGGCCCGTGTACCGGGGCCTCAGCCTGCGGATCGACCGGGGCGAAAAGGTCGCCCTCATCGGGCCCAACGGCGCCGGGAAGTCGACCCTGCTCAAACTCCTCGCCGGCGAACTCGCCCCCACGGCCGGCCGGATCCGGTTCGGCCACAACGTGGCCGTGGGCTACTTCGCCCAGCACCACCTGGAGCAGCTCGCCCCCGGCCGCACGGTGCTCGAGGAGATCCTCCGGCTCCCCACGGTCTCAGGGGAACTCGAGGCCCGCACCCTCCTGGGGGCGTTCCTGTTCTCGGACGACGCGGTGGAGAAACGGGTCGAGGTGCTCTCGGGCGGCGAGAAGAGCCGGCTTGTGCTCGCCCGGATGCTCGCGGCGCCCGGGAACTTCCTGCTCCTCGACGAGCCCACGAACCACCTCGACATCCAGGCCTGCGAGGTGCTCAAGGAGGCCCTGGCCTCGTTCCAGGGCACCCTGTGCCTCATCACCCACGACCGGGACCTCATCAACCGGGTGGCCACCCGGGTCCTTTACGTGGAGGCCGGAACGGTCGACTCCCACCCCGGCAACTACGACGACTACCTGCGGGTGCGCGCGGAGATCGAGGCGGCCGGGGCGCCGACGGGTGGGAAGCCGGAACCCACCGGCCGCAGGAGCAAAAAGGACCTGCGCCGGGAGGAGGCCGAGCGCCGCCGCCGAATCCGGGAGCGCACGGCGCCCCTGCGGCGGAGGGTCGGGGAGCTCGAGGACGAGATCGCCGGGCTCGAGGCCCGGCTCGCCGCGGTGGAGGCCGACCTCGCCCGGCCCGAGACCTACGCCGCCCCCGACCGGGCGGCGGAGCTCGCCCGGGAGCGGGCCGAGCTCGCCCAGCGGGTGGAGACCCTGACCCGGGAGTGGGAGCGGGCGGCCGAGGACCTGGAGGCCCTGGAGGCCGAGGCGGGGGCGGCGTGAACGTCGGGGCGTGGATCGCCCGGTTCGTCGCGGTGGAGGGGGATGGGCCCCGGCGGGCCCTGTGGGCCGAGGCCCTGGGCGCCGGCCCCGCCACCGAGGCCGCGGCGGTCCTCGACGCCCTGGTCCGGCAGGCGGCCCTCCGGGACGTCGGGGCCGGCCTTGCGCTCCGGGCGCTTGCCGACCTCGAAGGCATGGCCCGCCGCGTCGGGCCGGGGCGCATGGCCGACCTCCTGGCCGCGGCCCGGGACCGGGACCTGGACGCCGCGCTCCTGGTGCTCGAACACCCGGGCCGCCCGCGGCGGGGCGAGGAACTCGGCCCGCCCCCCGACCCGGCCGTGGAGGCCCACACGTTGGGCCACCGGAAAACCGCGGCCCGGGGCCCCCGCTCCCCCCTTCTGGAACGGCTCCTCACGGACCCCGATCCCCGGGTGGTCCGGGAACTCCTCCGGAACCCCCGGCTCCGGGAGGCCGAGGTGCTGGGCCTCGCCAGCCGCCGGCCCTGCCCCGAGGCCGTGTTCTGGCACCTCGCCCGGGCCCCCCGGTGGATCGCACGACCGGCCGTCCAGCGGGCCGTGATCCGGAACCCCTACGCCCCGCCCCGGCTCGCCCTGGTGCTCCTCGTCCCCCAGCCCGACCCCTTCCTCACCGAGGTGGCGAACGACGAAGGGCTCCACCCCGCGGTGCGGGACGGAGCCCTTCGGATTCTCGGGTGGCGCCGCCGCGCCTAGGCGCCGGCCAGTGTTCCGCCGCCCAAAGCGGTATGCAAATCGCGCCGGTGGGGCTGGGGGTTCCGACGAAGCGCGACGGCCGAGTAGTTCGGGCCGCCCGGCGCCAGGGGAGCGGCCGCGGCGCGTGCCCTCACGCGCCGCAGCGGACCGCGCCGAGGCGGCCCCTGCGAGGCCGTTCAGCGAAGCAGCGGCCCCCAGCCCCACCCCTCGGAAAAACCACGAGATCCCGGGAACGCCTCGCTAGGCCTTTTTCTCCTCGTCCTCCTTCTCGTCGGCGGCCCCGGTGCTCTGGGGGATCTCCTCCTTCTTCTCCGGGGTCACGTCGATCGGGTCGGGCTCGTTCATGGCCTTTTTGAAGCTCTTGATCCCCTTGCCGAGCCCCCCCATCAACTCGGGGATCTTCTTGCCGCCGAAGATCACGAGAACGATGAGCAGGATGATGAGCCACTCCGAGCCCCCGGGCATTCCGAACATGGGCGTCTTCCTCCGCGTATAGTGGGAAACGGTGGTCTCAGGCGAACCGCGCGTACTCTACCACGCCGGGCGGGAACGGAACCAGGGAAAGGGCACGCCGCTCACCCCTCCTCGTACCCCTTCGCCAGGTTCTCGAAAGCCGTGTACTCGTTGAGGAACGCGAGCTTCACCGTGCCGGTGGGGCCCTGGCGCTGCTTGCCCACGATGATCTCGGCGATCCCCTTGTCGGCCGACTCCTTGTTGTACACGTCGTCCCGGTAGATGAACAGGATCACGTCGGCGTCCTGCTCGATGGCGCCCGATTCGCGCAGGTCGGAGAGGAGGGGGCGCTTGTCGCTTCGGCTCTCCACGCCCCGGTTGAGCTGGGAGAGCGCGATCACCGGCACGTGGAGCTCCTTGGCGAGCGCCTTCAGGGACCGGGAGATCTCGCTAATCTCCTGCTCGCGCACGTCGTAGCTTCCCCGGGCCCGCATGAGCTGGAGGTAGTCCACGATGACGAGCTCGAGCCCGGCCTCGGCCTTGAGCCGCCGGGCCTTGGCCCGCAGTTCCAGGGTGGAGATGCCGGGGGTGTCGTCGATGAAAAACGGGGCCTCGGCCAGCACCCCCGCGGCCCGGGCGAGCTTCGGGAAGTCGGAGTCCTTGAGCATGCCGCGGCGGAGCCGGTGGGAGTCGATCCGCGCCTCGGCGCACAGGAGCCGCAGGGCCAGCTGCTCCCGGCTCATCTCCAGGCTGAAGAACCCCACCGGCAGGTTCTCGTGGACCGAGGCGTAGTGGGCGATGTTCAGCACGAACGAGGTCTTTCCCATGCCCGGCCGGCCGGCCACGATGATGAGGTCCGAGGGCTGGAGCCCCGCGGTGAGCTGGTCGAGGTCGTGGAACCCCGTGGGCACCCCGGTGACGAGCTCCTTTCGCTCGTAGAGCTCCTCCACCTTGGCCATCGCGTCCTTGAGCACGTCCCGAAGCCGGACGAACGAGGGCGAGATCTTGCGCTGGGTGATCTTGAAGATCTCCTGCTCGGCCCGGTCCAGGTACTCCTCGACGTCGGCGTCGGGGTCGTAGCCCTCGCTCGCGATCTCGGTGGCCACCCAGATGAGCTTGCGCAACACCGCCCGCTCGCGCACGATGCGGGCGTAGTGCTCGGCGTTGCGGGCCGAGGGGACCTGGTCGGTGAGGCTCCCCACGTAGGCCGCGCCCCCGGCCTTTTCCAACACCCCCTTGGTCCTGAGCTCCTCGGTCAGGGTCACGAGGTCGATGGGCGCGCCCCGCTCCGAGAGGTCGAGCATGGCCTCGAAGATGAGCCGGTGGCCGGTGCGGTAGAAATCGTCCCGGTCAACCAGTTCCGCCACCTGGGGCAGGACGTCGTTGTTCAGCAGCACGGCCCCCAGCACCCCCACCTCGGCCTCGAGGCTGTGGGGGGGAACCTTGGAGGGGGCGACCGCGGCCTGGGAACCGGACATGGACCTCGCTCTCCGGGAACGACGAGGACGACAAAACGAAACCGGCCCGAGCCCTCCACGCCAGGTGGGGGCCGGGCCGGTCGGGTGCCAGCCGGGCGCCGGCGGCCCGATGGTGCCGCGGCGCGCGCGGGGAGGCTAGGCCTCGGCCGCCTCGGCCTCCACCACCGCCACGACCTCGGTGCGCACCCCGCCGTGGAGCTTCACGGGCACCGTGAACTCGCCCACGGACTTCAGGGGCTGGTCCAGCACGATCTGCTTCCGGCTGATCGCGAACCCCTTGTCCTGGAGGGCCCGCTCGATGTCGATGCTCGTGACCGAGCCAAAGAGGTGCTGCTGGTCCGAGGCCTTGCGGGTGAACACGAGCCGCTGGCCCTTGAGCGCCTGGGCCAGCTCCTCGGCCTTGGCGATCTCCCGCAGCCGCTTCTTCTCGAGGGCCCGCTTCTGGTGCTCGATGGCCTTCACGTTGCGCGGGTCGGCGAGCGCCGCGAGCCCCTTGGGGATCAGGTAGTTGCGGGCGTACCCGTCCTTCACCGTCACCACATCGCCCACGGTGCCCAGGTTGGGAACCGTCTCCTTCAGGATCACCTTCATCGGTCGCCTCCTTCGCAGGACTTCGGTCTACGGTCGCCGGTCTTCGGCCCCCGGTCGAACCCCTCCCCGTGTCCGAAGCCGCGACTTGCGTTGAGCCGTTGGGGCCCCGGTCAGGCCTGGGGCGTGCGGGCCCAGCGGGCCCGGAAATCGAACCACAGATCGAACGCCCCGATGCCGGCCACGAGCACCATCACCGGGAACTGCACGAACATGAGCACGTACGCGATCGCCCGCACGAACGCGGGGAACCCGCGGGTCACGAAAAGGTGCTGGACCACCGCGATCCCCTGGAGGAAGTAGGCGGTGGCGAGCACCAGGAACACGTTCCAGCCGAGGGTGCCGAGGGCGCCCCCGGCCAAGAGGGCCGAAAACCCGGCGGCGAGAAGGCCCCAGATCCACCCGGCCGGGGCCCTCCACTCGATCCAGGGCTCCGCCGCCGGGTCCCGGACGACCCGGCGCAGGGACACGGCGTTCATCCAGCCGGTGAGCACCGTGACCATGCCGAAGAGCCCGGGGAAGAGCCGCCGCAGGAGTTCGGCCGTGCGGTCGAGCCCCTCGGCCAGGGCCGCGGCGCCCCCGGGATCCGCCGCCGCACCCTCGAGCATCCGGGCCAGGGCCTCCCGGGTCTGGGCGATGGTGGCGTCGAGCCAGGCCAAGGGGCCGGTGCCCGCCGCCCAGGCGAGCCCCGTCACGGCCACGGCCGTGCCGGTGGCGGCCAGGAACACGTAGGCCCCCACCACCTGGTGGGCCGGCCGCCGGGCCGCCTCGAAGAACCCGAGGGCCACGCCGGGGCCGGCGAACTGGGCCACGTAGAGCGCCGTGGCCGCCGGACCGGCCACGGCCGCGGAGGCCACCGCCGCAAGCCCCAGGGCAACGAGGCCCGGGCCCGGCCCCCTGGTCCGGGCCACCCAGGCCAGGGGCAGGGGGCTCAGGAGGGCCAGGCCAAACCCGAGCCCGGGGGCCCAGAGCGAAAGCCAGAACAGGGCGGCCGAACCGAGGGCGGCCCCCGCCAGGGGGGCCCAGCGGCTCGGGCCCGCCAGCGACCGGTTCACCCCGGCCTCAGGGCATCTCCGTGAACGGCAGCAGGGCCACGTTCCGGGCCCGCTTGATCTCCCGGGTCAGCACCCGCTGGTGGTAGGAGCAGTTCCCCGAGATCCGGCGGGGCACGATCTTGGCCCGCTCCGAAAGGAACTGCCGGAGCACCTCGGGGTGTTTGTAGTCGAGCGGGATGCTGGGATCCACACAGAACCGGCACACCTTCCGGCGGCCGCGACGCTTATAGGGATGGGCCATGGGTCGCCTCCTTTAGTCCTGGTCGTCCTGGGCCTCGGCGCCTTCGCCCTCGGCCGAGCCACCTTCTTCCTCCCCCTCGGCCTCCGGCTCGGCCGCGGCCTCGGGCACCTCCTCCACTTCCTCCGCCGGCAGTTCGGCCGGGTCCACCCGCTCGTCGAGCTTGATGGTCTGGAACTTGAGGACGGTGTCGAGGAGGTTCAGCCGCCGGTCCAGCTCGGTGGCGGCCCGGGCGGGGCCGGCGAACTCGAGGAGGAGGTAGTAGGCCTTGGACCGGCCCTTCAGCTCGAAGGCCAGGTCCCGGAGGCCCCAGTGGTTGGTCTTGAGGATCCGGCCGGACTCGTTGGTCACGTATTCCTTGACCCGGCGGACCAGTTCCGTGCGGGCCTCCTCCCCCAGGTCGGGGTCGAAGAGCACCATGCACTCGTACCGATTCCAGATGTCAGCCATGCTCTCTCCTTTCGGCTGTCAAGCCCCCGAGGGGGCAAGGAGAAGGACCTGCGGGCGGCCCCCGCCGCCCGCGCGAACTGCGCCTTATACCGGAAACCCCGTCCCGGGGCAAGCGGTTTTCCGCCGAAGAGCCTACCGGTCCCGGGCCACCACGTAGTCGGCCACCACCTCCAGGGCGTCCCGTTCCGGGCACGGGGGGAACGCCCCCAGGCGGGCCTTGGCCGCGGCGACCCGCTCGCCGGCCATGGCCATGGCGGCCTCGATGCCGCCGTGGCTCGCCACGAACTCCCGCACCCAGGCCCGATCGGCGTCCGAGAAGGACTCCTGCTCCACCAACCGGGCCACCCGCTCCCGCTCTTCGGCCGACGCCCGGGCCAGGGCGTGGATCACCGGCAGGGTGACCTTCCCCTCCTCCAGATCGGCGCCCACGGGTTTTCCGAACCGCTCCCGGTCGCCCACGAAGTCCAGGCAGTCGTCCACCAGTTGGAACGCGACCCCGACGTCCATGCCGTACTCCCGGAGGGCGGTCACCCGGTCCGCCGCGGCGTCGCCCAAGAGCGCCCCCACCTCGCAGGCGGCCGCGATCAGGACCGCCGTCTTGTTGACGATCACCTCCAGGTAGTCGTCCACCGTGACCCCGAGGTCGCAGGTGCGAAGGAGTTCCAGGATCTCCCCCTCGGCGAGCGCCGTGGTGGCGTCGGCCATGGCCCGGAGGATCCGCAGATCGCCGTCGGCCACCATGAGGGCGAACGACTTGCTGAACAGGAAATCCCCCACCAGCACGGTGGCCTCGTTGCCCCACACCGTGTTGGCCGATTTCTGGCCCCGCCGCAGATCCGCGTCGTCCACCACGTCGTCGTGCAGGAGCGTGGCCGTGTGGATGAACTCCACGATGGACGCAAGCGGCACGGCCCGCTCCCCCCGGTAGCCGCACAACCGGGCCGAAAGGAGAAGGAGAAGGGGCCGGATCCGCTTGCCCCCGCTCGTGAGCACGTACCGGCCCACGGTCTGGATGAGCGGGACCCGGGAGTCGAGATTGCGCTCGAACTGCCGCTCCACCGCGTCCAGATCGTCTCGCATCATCCGGACCACCGCGGCCATGTCCATGGGGGCGCGGGCCGGTGCCTCGGTCTGCCGGGCAGGCCTTGTCATGCGCGTACGTCCTCCGGGATCGGAATCGTCCGGGCCGGTGGGCTCACCGGTCTTCGGTCTGCGTCGTTTCGTTCCGGTCGCCCCCCGCCGCGGAGGCGGGGGGCGCCGGGGGGTTCACGCCGTGCCGGCGGCCTGCCGGCCGGCGGCACGTCCGGCGAGCAGGAACTCCACGGCCCGCTCCACCTCGCCCAGGTCCACCAGGGTGTTGCGGCAGGGCCCCTCGGGCCGGCGGTTCAGGATGCCGTACACCGGCAGGGGATAGGCGTCCTGGATGCCGCTCGCCAGGTCCCGCTCGCACGCCACGGCCACGATGAGGTCGGGCCGGGCTTCCACGATGGTCCGCCGCGCCACGGTTCCGCCCGTGGCCACGCTCAGGCTCACGCCGTAACGGTCCCCGATCGCCACCAGCCCGGCGATGGGACACTTGCCGCATCCGCGGCAGTTGTGGATGTCGCCGGTGATCCGCACCCCGCAGGAGTCCACCTGCAGGCAGTGGGGCAGCAGGATGAGGAGCCGGCCCGGCCGGGCCCTCTGGCCCGAGCGCAGCACCAGTTGGTTGTTGACCGCGATGAACGACCTCTCGAGCCGCTCCTTCGACACCCCCACGAGCCGACCCAGCACGATCAGGATCGGGAACGCCCCCTTGACGATGAGCCCCCGGAGCCGTTTCGTGCCGGGCAGGTCCCGCTCGAACACGATGGCGTAGCACACCACCCCGATGCCCGCGAGGGCCACCAGGGCCGCGGCGCCGAACACCGCCCCGAAGGCCGTGAGGAACAGGGTTTCCGCGCCCGAAAACCAGCGGGGGCCGAGCCACACGCCGGCCCCCAGCACCCCGAGCACGAGGCCGAGGGCCAGGAGCAGCCCGAGAAACAGCCGCTTGTCCTCGCCGCGGGTCACCCGCCCGTCCCTCCCAGCACCTCCCCCGGTGCGGGGCCGCCTCCCCTCGCCCAGTCGGCACCGCCCATGGGCCGGCGGCCCTCGGGCTGCACCTCGAGAAGGACCACCGCCCCCCGGCCGCAGGCCACCACCGGACCGTCCCGGTCCAGGCGGACCACGGTGCCCGGGGGCCCTTCGCCGTCTCGTTCCCCGGCCCGCAGCACCTTGACGGCCGCCGCCCCGCGAAAGGTCAGGGCCCCGGGCCGGGGGGACAGGGCGTGGATCCGGGCCCTGACCCGCCGGGCCGGCTCGTCCCACCGGATCGTGCGCAACTCCCGGTCGATCAGCCGGCTGTAGGTCGCCCGGGCCTCGTCCTGGGGCTCGGGCCGGATGCGGCCCGCCCGGAGCCCCTCCAGGGTCTTCACCACCAGATCGGCCCCGGCCCGCGCGAGGTGGTCCTCCAGCTCCCCGCAGGTGGTCTGGGGCAGCAGGGGAAACGAGCGCTGCAGCAAGACCGGCCCCGCGTCCATGCGCTCGTCCACGAGCATGGTGGTGACCCCGGCCCGATCGTCCCCCTCGAGGATGGTCCACGCCACGGGCGAGGGCCCCCGGTGGCGCGGCAGCAGGCTCGGGTGCAGGTTGACCGCGCCGCGCCTGGGCACCTCGAGGAGGCCCCGGCCCAGGATCTGGCCGTAGGCCACCACGACCAGGAACTCCGGCTCCAGGGATCCGATCCGTTCCAGGGCCTCGGGGGCGTTCACCCGCTCGGGCTGGAACACGGGAAGGCCCCGTTCCAGGGCCAGCGCCTTCACCGGAGGGGGTTCGAGTTTGCGCCCCCGGCCCCGGGGCCGGTCGGGCTGGGTCACCACCAGGCCCACCCGCTCCCCGGCCGCCAGAAGCGCCTCCAGGGCCGGGAGCGCAAAGGCCGAGGTGCCGAGGAACACCACCGGTCCGGGGTCGGCCACCCTCTACCCTCCGGCCTTGGCCGCCTGGAGCTCCTTCTTCCGGCGCGCCACGTAGCGGCTTCGCTTGAGCTGGCTCAGGTGATCGATGAAGAGGATCCCGTCGAGGTGATCGATCTCGTGCTGGAACGCCACGGCCAGGAGGTCCTCGGCCTCGATCTCGATGGGCTTCCCCTCGAGGTCGAGGCCGCGCACCACGACCCGGCTGCACCGGGTCACCTCGTCCCGGAGGTCGGGGACCGACAGGCACCCCTCCTCCATCCGGACCTTGCCCTCCCGGCACACGATCTCGGGGTTCACCACCACGATCCGCTCGTCCGGCCGCTCCCCGGCCGAAAGGTCCACCACGATGACCCGCTGGGGCACCCCCACCTGGTTCGCCGCCAGGCCGATGCCCGGGGCGCGGTACATGGTCTCGGTCATGTCCTCCACGAGGCGGTGGATCGTCTCGTCGATCCGTTCCACCTCTTGGGCCCGTTGCCGGAGCACCGGGTGGGGGAAGGTCAGGATCTCCAGTACGGCCATGGGATTCTCTCCGGACGCGAGGATGGGCGGAGTGTACCGGAGGGCCGCCAGCCGATCAACCGGCCCCGGCCGCCCGGTGGGGCTCCTGGAACGGGACCAGGTCCACCCGGCCGCCCGGGCCTTTGTCGGCCCGCACGAGCTCCATGTGCCGCAGGGTCGCGAGCGCCCGCTGGGCCTCCGCCGGGGACACCCCCAGGAGCCTCGGCACCTCGTCCCGGGGCACCCGCCCCCTCTCCTTGACCAGGTCGTAGAGCCTGCGCTCCACCCCCTGGAGCGCGGCCACGGGGTCGCTCCCCAGGGAGCTCTTCGCGTGCCGCACGGCCCACGGGTCGCAGGCCTTGGCCGGGCTCAGGAGATCCATGAGGCAGTCCTCGCACACCTTTTGGCTCCCCCGCTCCACGAGGGTCTCGACGGGAACGTCCTTCTGACAGCGATCGCAGCGCATGGCACACCTCCGTCGTCGGCTGGAAGGCTAGAAGGCTCTAAGGCCGGAAAGCTCAAACCCCGCTCTCCCAGACGGCGCGCGAGATTTCGGCACCCCCCCAAAGGGCCTCGGCCGCCGAACGGCCAAGGCGCCAAGCTGAAGCCACGAGACGCTCCGCCGGGCCGTGAGGGGGCCTGTTCGCAAGAACAAGAACGCTTCGCTTTCGACCACACGGCGCCGCGGGCTGGACCAAGGGACCGGCGACCGGCGGCAGCGGACCGAGGTCAGCGGGGCTACTCGTCCCGCCCACCCTTCGCGTCCGGCCCCCGGGATCGGCCCGCGAGGACCCCCCCGGCGGCCGCCGAAACCCCGTAGACGAGCACGGAAACGACCAGGGAGAACCCGCCCACCCAGAACAGGTCGTACCCGAACACCTTGGCGCCGGCCGCCAGGTACACGAGCCCCCCTACGGCCCGAAGTTCCTTGTCCCGGCGCCTCGTTCCCCCGATCCACAGGAGCGCCGCAGCCGCCGAGAGGAGCACCGAGTCGGCGGCCGCCAGGGCCCCGGGCCCGCCCCCCGGCCAGATCCAGCGCACGAGGCCGCGGGCCGAGAAGAACGCCGCGCCCAGGGCCGAAAGGAGCACGATCGACGCCGTATCGTCCGACCGGTCGATCCGGTCGAAATAGAGCGACCCCGGAGGCGGGGGGTTCCGGCGGCACCGCCGGTGGACCGCCCACCCCAGGCCGGCGGCCACCGCGGCCCCGAGGGCCTGCGCCGGAGCGCGGACGGGGCCTTCCAGGAGCACGACGATCACCGGCACCACGGCCAGGAGGTAGGCCGCGAGCCGCAGCGACGCCTCCCGGCGCCGATCGGAGCGGTCCAAAACCCCGAACGCGACGGCCGTTCCCAGGGCCGAGCCCCACCACCCGGGCAGGAGCGCCCCGGCCCCCAGGCCGACGGCCAGTCCCCCGGCCGGGGCCGCCGCGGGGGCGAAGCGCGGGTCCAGAGCCGCGGCAAGCAGGAAGAGCCCCCCCGCGCCCCCGACCCAGGTCGCCGCCCGGGCC
>CAZUYO010000015.1:13604-21565 GCA_964624725.1 uncultured Thermodesulfobacteriota bacterium | reverse complement strand
GTCCCGGCCTCCCCGCGCCCTAGCGGGAAGAAGAGGCGTGCCCCGTCACCGGATCAGCCGGCGACGCATGCGGCGAAGCGCGAGGAGGAAGGCCATTCCGGCGAACGCGGCGAGGTAGGCGAGGGAGGCCCACTGGCCCGGATGGAGCCGCCCGAGGGACCAATCCCGGGCCAGGAGCACGAGGTGGGTGAGGGGCAACCCCAGGGCCACCCTCTGTCCCCAGGCGGGCAGGGCCTCCAGGGGGAAGAACGTGGCGCTGAAGAGAAACATCGGGGTCACGGCCAGGAACACCGGCAGGTTGAACACCTCGATCGTGGGCACGAGCCCCGTGAACCACATGCCGAGCGCCCCGAACCCGAACCCGCCAAGGAGGGCCAGGGGCACGAGCAGCAGCCCCCCGGGCATCCGGATGAGCCCGAAGGGGGCGAGCACCGCCACCATGAGCACCGTGGCGATCACCGACTTGGTGGCGCCCCAGGCGATCTCCCCCGCGATCACGTCCTCCAGGGAGAGCGGGGTCGCGAGGATCGCGTCGAAGGTCTTCTGGAAATGGAGGCGCACGAACGAGGCATAGGTGTTCTCGTAAAACGCGTTGAACATGATCGTGACGGCCACGAGCGCCGGGGCGATGAACGCCACGTACGAGATCTCCCGGCCGGCGTAGTGGATCTCGCCCACGAAGCCCCCGAGGCCCGCCCCGAAGGCCACGAGGTAGAACAGGGGCTCCAGGAGCGGGGGCAGAAACCCGATCTTCCAGGTCTTTTGATAGACCGTGAAGTTGCGCTGCCACACCCGGACGAACCGGTACGAGATGCCCGCGATCTCCAGGCTCATTCCCGAAGCTCCCGTCCCGTGAGGCGCAGGAACACGTCCTCCAGGGTGGCCATGCGCAGCGTGCACCCGCCCCCGCAGGCCCCCTCGGCCAGGCGGCGGAACACGGCCTCCCCGTCGTCGCAGTACACGAGGAGCCGGTGGCCCAGGTCCTCGCTCCGGTACCCGGTGGAGGCCACGAAGGCCCGGGCCTCGGCCGAGGGCTCGGCCACCTCGATCACGTACCGGCCGGCGTGGGCCGCGATGAGCTCCCGGGGGCTCCCCTCCACCAGCACCTTCCCGTGGTCCACGATGAGGAGCCGGTCGCAGAGCCGCGCGGCCTCGTCCATGTAGTGGGTGGTCAGCACCACCGTGATCCCCCGGCGTTTGAGCTCGTCGAGCCGCTCCCAGACCTGGTGGCGCGACTGGGGGTCGAGGCCGGTCGTGGGCTCGTCGAGGATGAGGAGGTCGGGCCGGTGGATCAGGGCCCGGGCGATCATGAGCCGGCGCATCATGCCGCCCGAGAGCTCCTGGACCCGCGCCCCCCGGCGGTGCCCCAGGGCGATGAAGTCCAGGAGCTCCTCCGAGCGTTTCCTCGCCACGTCGCGGGGAAGGTCGAAGTACCGGGCGTAGACGAGGAGGTTCTCCTCCACGGTGAGGTCCGGGTCCAGGTTGTTGTCCTGCTGGCACACCCCGGTGCGGGCGGCCACGGCCCGCCGGTGGCGCACCACGTCGAGGCCGAACACCCGAAGCTCCCCGGCGGTGGGGGGCGAGTACCCGTAGATCATGCGCACGGTCGTGGTCTTGCCCGCGCCGTTGGGGCCGAGGAGCCCGAAGCACACCCCGGGCTCCACCCCGAACGAGAGGCCATCCACGGCCCGCACGGCCCCGAAGGTCTTCACCACGTCCCGCGCGACGATGATCTCGCTGGGTTCCACGGCTCCGACGGCTCCTTTGGCGGGAGGGGGACGGGCCGGAGAGGCACGCCGGCGCGCCTGCTCCGTGCCTTTCGTGCCCTTCGCGGGACGACACACGTCGTTCGCGGCAGGGCGTACCATCCTACCACCGTCCCGGTGCCCCGTCGCGCCCCCCGGGGCGGTGGCGACCCGGCCGGCCGTGGGGTATCCTCCCCGCCATCGCCGGGAGGAACCCATGCCCACCCTCACCACCTGCACCCTCGACTGCCCCGACCGCTGCTCCATCCTGTGCCGGGTGGAGGCCGGCGGGATCCGGCTCCGGGGAAACCCCGCGAGCCCCTACACCCGGGGGTTCACCTGCGCCAAGATCCGCCGGTACCCGGCGCGGCTCACGAGCCCCCACCGGATCCGGGAGCCCTGGGTGCGCGAGGGGGCGGGCTTCCGGCCGGCCCCGTGGGACGAGGCCCTGGACCGCGTGTGCGAGGCCCTCGACCGGGCCCGCCGCCGCGACCCCGCCCGGATCCTCTGGGTGCGGGGCGCCGGATCCATGGGGGTGTCCAAGGCCGCGCTGGACTATCTGATGGGGGCGTTGGGCGCTCGCGGAACCCGGGGGAGCCTCTGCGACGGCGCCGGCATCGCCGCGGTGGAGGCCGACGCCGGCCGGCTCGACATGAACGACCCCCTGGAGATCGACCGGGCCGAGGCCATCGTGCTCTGGGGCAAGAATCCCCGGGCGAGCTCGGTGCACACGGCGGCCCAGGTGGCCGCGGCCCGAAGGCGCGGGGTTCCGGTGATCGCCGTGACCCCGGACCCCTCGGGGCTTCGGGGGCTGGCCGACCGGGTCGTGCGGGTCCGGCCCGGCACCGACCGGTTCCTGGCCCTGGCCTGCGCCCGGCTGTTCCTCGAGATCGAACCCCGCACCCCGCCCTGGGACCGGGCGGCCAACGCCGAGGCGTTCCGGGCCCTCGCGTTCTCGCGGTCGGCCGAGGCGTGGTGTCAGGCGGCGGACGTGGCGTTGGAGGATGCCCGCGCTCTGGCCGACCTCTACGCGGCCACCCCGAAGGTGGCCACCGTGGTCGGCTGGGGCGTGCAGCGCCATCCCCTGGGCGCCCAGAACGTGCGGGCGATCCACGCCCTGGCGTTCCTGGCCGGGAGCCTCGGCGTCGAGGGCGGCGGGCTCTACTTCAACATCCCGTCGTCGCGGCACCTTCCCCGGCCCCGCCCCGACGCGAGGGCCCCGGATCCGCTCCTCCTTCCCGCCCTGGCCCGGGAACTTCCCGCGGCCGTCCCCCCCGTGGAGGTGGTCTGGGTGGCCGGGTCGAACCTCCTCAACCAGGCCCCCGACACCAAGGGGCTCGTGGACGCCTTCTCGCGCATCGAGACCCGGATCGTGGTGGACGGGTTTTGGACCGAGACCGCCCGCCGGGCCACGGTGGTGCTCCCCCCGGCCCTGTGGCTCGAGGAGGAGGACCTGGTGGGATCCTACTGGGCCAACGTCGTGGGCGCCGTGCGCAAGGTGGTGGACCCGCCCGAGGGCTGCCGGGGGGATTTCGAGATCGTGGCCGAGGTGGCCCGGCGCCTCGGCGTGGGGTTTCCCTTTGCCGACCGGGAGGAGTGGCTCCGGGCCTGTCTTCCGGCCGGGGGGCCCACCCTCGGGGACCTTCGCGCCGCCGGCTGGGCCCGGATGCCCTGGCCCGCCGTGGCGTGGGACGAGGGGTTCGCCCACCCCGACGGCCGGTTCCGGTTCCTCGAACGGGTGGACGGGGAGCCCGCCCCCGCGCTGCCCCTCCGGTTCCTCACCCTCATCCGGGCCGGCGCCCTCCATTCCCAGATGCTCCCGGAGGAGCAGACCGGCCCGCTGGAGGTCCGGGTACACCCGTCGGTGGCGGAACGCCTCGGCCTCGCGCCCGGCGACCCGGTCCGGGTCGTGGGGGAGGTGGGGGAACTGGAAGGAACCGTCCGGGAGGATCCCGACCTCCACCCCGGCTGCGCCGCCGTGCCGCGGGGAGGCTGGGCCGGGCTCGGGCTGGGCGTCAACGAGGCCGTGCCGGTGCGCCTGACCGACGCCGGGGAGACCGGCGCCTACTACGGGGCCACGGTGCGACTGGAGCCCGGGACCCGGCGATGATCCGGCGCACCGCGCTTTCGCTCCTGGGCCTCGGGGTCCTGATCCTTTGCGGCCTGTTTTTGGCCGGCGACCTCCGCCGGGTGGGGCTCCACCTCTCGGAGCTTCGGCCCGGGCCGCTGGGGATTGCGCTCCTCGCCACGGCGGGGAGCTACCTCTGCGGCGGGGCGAGCCTGGCGGCGCTGCTCCAGGCCCTGGGGATCCGGCTTCCCCTGGGCCGGACCCTGCGGGTGGGGTTTCTCGCGACGGCCCTGAACTACCTCGTATCGTTCGGGGGGATCGGGGGCGTGGGCCTCCGGCTCGCCCTGTTCCACCGGGAGGGCCTCCACCCCTCGGACAACGCGCTGGTCTCGATGCTCCACACCACCCTCATGAACGCCGTGCTCCTGCTGTTCGTGGCGGCGGGGTTCGGCCTTCCGCTCCTCACCGGGGAGCTGCCCTGGACCCGGGCGGCGCCGCGGCTCGCCCTGGCGGCCCTGAGCCTCGGGCTCCTGGGGGCGCTCACCGCCGCGTTCCTCCACCACCGGTTCCGGCACCGGGTGCTGTACCTGGGGTTCCGGGCCTACCGCTGGGGCCGCCGGAAGCTCCGGCTCCCGTTGCCCGCCCCGGACCTGGAGGCCGAAACGCACCACCGGTTCGACCGGGCGGCGCGCTGGGTGCGCTCCCACCCCGAAGGATTGGCGGGCGCGTTTCTCTGGGTGGCCGGGGAGTGGGGGCTGGCGCTCGCGTGTCTGGCGTTTTCGTTCCGTGCCGTCGGGCATCCGGCCCCCTGGACCCCGCTGCTGGCCGGGTACGCCATCGGCATCTTCGCCGGCGCGGCCGCGTTCACCCCCGGGGGGATCGGGTTCGTGGAGGGGGGCATGACGGCCGTGCTGGTCTCGATGGGGGTGCCCCTGGAGCCCGCGCTGGCGGCCGTGTTCGTGTACCGGATCGTGTACTACGTGTTGCCGCTCGGGCTCGCGCTGGCCTGGCTCGGGCCGGCCACGGCACGAAGCCTCTTCCGGCTCGCCAGAAACTGAGCCCCACCCGTCGGTTCGCCCTGGACACCCGCTCCGGGCTTTGATAGATGGGCATTGTTTCGTAATGTCAAACCCTTTTCCAGGAGGCCGCCATGTACCCAGACGCCGCCAAACCGGTCTACCGAAACCTGCGCCGGGCCCTGCGCACCCACCACGAGCAGGCGCTGCGGAACCTGGAGTGGCTCCGGGACCACATGCACCCCTACTTCTTCATCACGATGAAGGAGGAAACCGAGGCGCTGGTGCAGTTGGCCTCCGGACTGGGGGGGCTCACCCACAGCCGGCGGCTCATCCTGACCGAGCAGGACAAGAAACTGATCCTCGCCTGCCTGAACCTGCCCGGCACCGTGTACCGGTCGTTCCGCGACCTCGCGGACCGGGAGATCTCGTACGCCGAGGTCACCCACTCCTACGAACAGATCCCCGAGTTGTGCTGCGAACTGGAGATCCAGCGGTTCGAGTTCGATCCCAAACCCCACGCCGAGATCGCGGCGGCCCCCCGGCCCGAGGTGCCGGAGGCGATCCGACGCGGGGTGGCCCGGGCGCTGCGGCGCATGTACCCAGAGTTTGATTTTACGGAACTCGACAAGGTCCTCGGCCTCCTGTGGCTCAACAACGAGCACTACGTGCGGATCTCCCCGCCCGAGCGGGTGGCCCGGATCCTGTGGCTGTACCAGACGGCCCGGCGCCACGGCGGGCTCTACCTCGACGTGGAGAACACCGAGGACGTGGTGCACCACCGGGAGTCCCGGCTGCTGTTCGCCGTGGGCAACCCGCCCCAGCCCGGGTTTCTGGCCCAGGCCATGGAGGTGTTCAACCGGCTCGACCTCGGGGTGCGCCGGGCCTACTGCCTCACCATCTCCACCGGGGTCCACCCGTACTTCCTGGGCACCTTCTACGTGACGACCCGGGACGGAAGGCTGCTGGAGAAGGACTCGGACCTCTTCCGGACGATCCAGGCGGAGCTCTACAACACCCAGATCCTCTCCCCCAGCGGCCCCCTGTACGAAGAGTTCGTCCCCAAGGGCACCATGACGGGCGAGGACGCCACCCTCACCAACGCTTTCATCGCGTTTTGCCACACGAACCTCGCCCACAACCAGCCCGACCGGTTCGACCTGGGGGAGGTCAAGAGGGCCTTCTACGCGAGCCCCGACGTGGCGCTGGCCCTGATCCGGCTGTTCCGGACCCGGTTCGATCCGGACCGTCAGGATCGGGAGGAGGCCTACGCCCGTGCGAAGTCCGAGGTGGAGGCCCTGGTGGCCAACTACAACACCGGCCACCGGCACCTGGACGAGGTCCGCCGGACCATCTTCCGCACGGCCCTGCTGCTCGTCGAACACACCCTGAAGACCAACTTCTTCGTCCCCGAAAAGCACGCCCTGGGGTTCCGGCTCGATCCGGCGTACCTCAAGGCGCTGGATCCCGCGTTCACCGCGGATCTGCCCGCGGGGGAACCGTTCCGGATCACGTTCTTCTTCGGACGCCACGGGGCCGGGTACCACGTGGGGTTCTCCGACATCGCCCGGGGGGGGTGGCGCACGATCATCTGCCGCACCCCCGACGATTTCGTCACCAACGCGAACACGCTCCTCCGGGAGGTGTACGTGCTGGCCCACACCCAGCACCTCAAGAACAAGGACATCTACGAGGGCGGGTCCAAGATGACCGTGGTGATGGACGCCTCCGACCTCGCGGACCCCGCGCTCGTGACCCAGAGGCTCTACAAGCTCCAGTACGGGTTCACCCACGCGTTCCTGGATCTGTTCGTCACCCGGAACGGCCGCGCCCTGCACCCGCGGGTGGTGGACTACTACGGTGAGGACGAGCCCATTGAGCTGGGGCCCGACGAGAACATGCACGACGAGATGATCGAGCTGATCGCCCGGGAGGCCGTGCGACGGGGATACGTGCTCGGCAAGGGGATCATCTCGTCCAAGCGGGTGGGCATCAACCACAAGGAGTACGGGGTCACCTCCCTCGGGGTCATCCGGTGCGCCGAGATCGTGATGGAGCACCTGGGCATCGACATGGGCCGGGACCCCTTCACCGTGAAGATCACGGGCGGCACCAACGGGGACGTGGCCGGCAACGCCATGCGGCTTCTCAGGGAGCGCTGCCCCCGGGCCTCGCTCCGGCTCATCGTGGCCGGCTCCGGGGTGCTCTACGACCCCGAGGGGATCGACTGGGAGGAGCTCGGCCGCCTCATCCTCAAGGACAACATCGACGCGTTCCGGCCCGAGAAGCTCCACCCCGGCGGGTTCCTGCTTCTGCGGCGGGGCCGCAGGCGGGAGGGCCTGCGGGAACTCTACCGGAAATGGGTGCGCACGGCCGAGGGGGTGGAGGAGCAGTGGGTCACCACCGACGAGTTCCACCGGGAGTTCGACGGCGCCGTGTTCCGGGTGCCGGCGGACCTCTTCATCCCGGGTGGGGGCCGGCCGGAGACCATCGACGACACGAACTGGCAGAACCTGCTCGACGCCGACGGCCGACCCACCTGCCGGGCGATCGTGGAGGGGGCGAACTCCTACCTCACGCCCAAGGCCCGTGAGGAACTCCAGCGCCGGGGCGTGGTGGTGATCCGCGACGCCTCGGCCAACAAGTGCGGGGTGATCAGCTCGTCGTACGAGATCCTGGCGAACCTGCTCATGACCGACGACGAGTTCCTCGCCGTGAAACCCGACTACGTGGGGCAGGTGCTGGGGATCCTGGAGCGCCGGGCCGAGGAGGAGGCCCGGCTCCTGCTGCGGCGCTGGGAGGCCTCGGGCCGCACCCGGCTTCTGACCGAGATCTCGTCCGAGGTGAGCCGCGAGATCAACGCCCGGTACGCCGAACTGTTCGAACTGTTCCGGACCCGCCCGAAGCTCCTCAAGCAGCCGGCCTACCGCCGGGTCCTCCTGGCCCACCTGCCGGCGATCGTGGCCGAGACGCCGAAATTCCGCCGCCGGGTCGGGCGGCTGCCGGAGAAGATCCAGGCGGCCATCGCGGCCGTGGAGATCGCCACCCGCACGGTGTACCACCGGGACTGGAAGGAGGACCTGGAAGACACGGTGCGCCGGTACGTGCGCCGGGAGTTCGGGGGGTAGAAGC
>CAZUYO010000015.1:0-13504 GCA_964624725.1 uncultured Thermodesulfobacteriota bacterium | reverse complement strand
AAGGCAAAAAAAATCCCCGACCCCAGGAGGAAAGGGCCGGGGCTAACGGGGGAACGTTCCGGTACTATATTTAGAACCGTTCCATGACCTTGTCAATCCCGTTTCCGGAAAAAAATTGAAACACGCGCAACTTTTCTCAGACCTCTTCGCTCGGCGGGTGGGGACGTAGCCGGTGGATTCCCGGAACGCGCCGCTACAGGAAACGCCTCCCCCGCTCCGGGACTCGGTGCGGGAGGGGCTCCGGAAGAGCGCCACGTCCTTGGCGATTCTGGCCAAGGTCCTGCTGCCCGCCTACGTCGTGGTCGATCTCCTGGCCCGCACCCCGGTCCTCCCCTGGCTCGCCGGGGCCCTCGCCCCCGCCATGGGATGGCTCGGACTGCCCGGCGAGGCGGCGCTGCCCCTGGTGGCCGGGATGAGCGTGAATCTCTACGCCGCCATCGGCGCCATGGCCCCGCTTCACCTCACCCCCCGCGAGATCACGATCCTGGGGCTCGTGCTGGGGCTCTCCCACGCGCTCGTGATCGAGACCGCGGTGATCCGCCAGGTCTGCCCCCGTTGGCTCCTTCTCGCCGCGGCCCGGGTGGGCCTGGGCCTCTCGGCCGGTTTCCTCGTGAACCTGGTGATGCCGTGAGCCTGCTTGCTTCGCTCGGCAAGGCCCTCCTCACCCTCCTCCAGGTGGCGGCCGTGATCGTGCCGCTCACGGTGACGTTCCAGGTGCTTCGCGACCGTCCCTGGGTGCGGCGGCGCCTCGGCCCCTACGCCGGGTCGCTTCGCCGGATCGGGCTTGGGGAGGGCGCGGCCGTCGGGCTGGCCGCCGGGGTGTTCCTGGGCATCGTGTACGGCGCCGGCATCCTGATCCAGGAAAGCCGATCGGGCCGGATGTCGGCCCGGGAGATCTTCCTCCTCTCCCTGTTCCTCTGCACCTGCCACGCCGTGGTGGAGGACACCCTCTTGTTCGTGGTCCTGGGCGGGCACGGGGGCTGGATCCTGGGCCCCCGGGTGATCCTCGCCGTGGCCGGCTGCGCCCTGCTGGGGCGGCTCCTCCCCGCGCGAGGCCGAACCCGGTCCGTTTGATTCCCCGGAACCTTCTGCGTCCGGGGGGCATCCAACGCCGGGGGACAAAACAGAGTCCGACGCTTCTGGAATTTCGCCCGCCGGCTGTGGTAGGGTTCCGCCGCCATTTCCCGGAATCCTTCCAACGTTTTTCCGAATCAAACCCTCGTCCGCCAGGATCGGAAAGGAGGTCCGATGGGTCCGCTGGATACCCTCGCCCGGGGCATCGACCGGCTCAACGAGGGGGTGGGCAAGGCCGTGTCGTGGCTTACCACCGGCATGGTGCTCTTGACGGCGTACGACACGATCATGCGCTACGGGTTCCAACGGGGCAACATCGCCCTACAGGAGCTCGAGTGGCACCTGTTCGGGATCGTGTTCCTGATCGGCGCGGCCTACACGCTCAAGGAGGACGCCCACGTCCGGGTGGACATCATCTACGCCAAGCTCGACGAGCGAAAGCGCGCCTGGATCAACCTGATCGGCTCGCTGATCGCCCTCATTCCGTTTTCGATTCTGGTGATCTGGTGCACCAAGGCGTTCGTGCTGAACTCTTGGGCCGTGCGGGAGACCTCGCCCGACCCGGGCGGCCTCCCCGCCCGCTACGCCCTCAAGGCCATGATGCCCCTGGGCTTCGCGCTGCTCCTGCTGCAGGGGATCTCCGAGGCCGTGAAGAGCTACCGCTACCTCCGGGACAACCCGGCCCCCGAGGGGTCCGGGGGCCGCAAATGGGTGGTGACCTGGATCGTGGCGGCGCTGGCGCTGCTGGCGTTCGGGTTCATCGTGAAGGCGAGCTCCGAGGGCTGGATCGAGTTCTCCGAGGGGTTTGAGGCCCTCATGGAGCCCGTGCACGAACTGCTGCCCGCGATCATGTTCGGGGTGCTGTTCGCGGTGCTGCTCTTCGGGTTTCCCGTGGCGTTCACCCTCGGCGGCACGGCCCTCTTTTTCGGGTACGTGGGGTTCGGATTCGATTTCTTCAACCTGCTGCCCCTGCGGATCTGGGGCATCGTCACAAACTTCACCCTGCTCGCCGTACCCCTGTTCGTGTACATGGGGGTGATGCTCGAACGGTCGGGCCTGGCCGAGGAACTCCTGGAAACCATGGCCCTGCTGTTCGGCCGGATGCGCGGCGGGCTCGCCATCTCGGTCGTGGTGGTCGGGGCGCTGCTGGCCGCCTCCACCGGGATCGTGGGCGCCACGGTGGTGACCATGGGGCTGCTGTCGCTGCCCACCATGCTCCGCCGGGGCTACCAGAAGGAACTCGCCACAGGGGTGATCGCGGCCTCGGGCACCCTGGGCCAGATCATCCCCCCCTCGATCGTGCTCGTGCTCCTCGGCGACATCATGAACGTGCCGATCGGCGACCTCTTCATCGGCTCGGTGATTCCCGGGTTCATCCTGGTGGTGCTCTACATCCTCTGGATCCTGATCGTGGGCATGATCCGGCCCGAGTGGGCCCCGCCGATCCCGGCCGAGGAGCGGGCCCAGGTCCAGGGCTGGGCCCTGGCCCGGCGGGTCGTCGTGGCCCTGATCCCCCCGGCGTTTCTCATGCTCGCGGTGCTGGGCTCCATCTTCGCCGGCATCGCCTCCCCCACCGAGGCGGCCGCCCTGGGGGCCGTGGGCGCCTCGATCCTCACGGCGTTCAAGGGCCGGCTGAACCTCCAGATCGTCCGGGAGGTGATGCAGGCCACCACCAAGCTCACCTGCATGGTGTTCATCATCCTCGTGGGCGCGGGCTCCTTCGGGCTCGTGTTCCGGGGCATGGGCGGCGACGACGTGGTCCGGGCGTTCATCGAATGGCTGCCCTTCGGCAAATGGGGCATCCTGGTGATCACCATGTCCATCATCTTCATCGCCGGGTTCTTCCTCGACTTCATCGAGATCACGTTCATCCACGTGCCGGTGCTCACCCCGATCATGATCTCCATGGGCGTGGACCCCCTGTGGCTCGCCGTGCTGATCGCGGTGAACCTCCAGACCTCGTTCCTCACGCCCCCGTTCGGGTTCGCCCTGTTCTACCTGAAGGGGGTCGCGCCCAAGGAGGTCACCACCGGCCACATCTACAAGGGCATCATCCCCTTCGTGATCATCCAGGTCATCGGCCTCATCATCGTGGCGTTCTGGCACGACGCGGTGACCTGGCTCCCCTCGCTCATGCTCAAGCAGTAGAAGCGAACGGCCCCCCTGCGGATCACACCCGCAGGGGGGCCGTTCGCGCTGGAAGCGGCGTAAGCCGCGCAGGGCACAGCCTGTTCGCGACCCACTGTCACGCGTAAGCGCTGGCGCGGGCTTGGTGGGCGGGGCCGTCTGGACCACGGGACCGGAGACCGTGCCAGGTGCCAGAAGACAGACGACAGAGGACAGGGGGTCTCCGACCTCCGACTTCTTAATTCTGGCCCCCGATACCGCAGCCGCTCCCACAGGTTTGCCGCTGCGATGGCGCCGGAACCCCGAATGTTCTTAGCCGCCTAGCTGCCGGGCAGCCCAGCCGCCTAGCCGAAGTTCCTTGGAACGCCGAACCTCCCTTTCCCGTCGGCGTCGCCCGGGTCAGCCGGCCGGGCGGGCGTCCTTCACCGTGAGCCGCAGCGACGTGCGGCCGTTCCAGGTGTGGAGCTCGGCCGAGGCGGCCAGGTCCACCCGGGCGCCCGGAGCCAGGAACCCCCAGGCCTCCGGAGCCCTCCACGCCACCGCCTCGGCCCGGACCCCCTCGTGCTCCACCACCACGGCCTTGTGCTCCCCCGAGCCCCCCAGGTCCCGCACCGAACGAACCACGAGTCCCCGCAACCCGAAGATCGGCCGGGGGTTTCCGACGCCGAAGGGCTCGAGCCGGGCAAGCTCCCCCACCGTCGCCCCGTCGAGCTCCCCGAGCCGCAGCTCGGCATCCAGGTCGAGCACGGGCACCAGGTCCTCCTCCCGGAGGCGCCGACGCACGGCCTCGTCGAACCGTTCCCGGAACGCCGGGAGGGCGTCGGCCTCGAGCTCCAGCCCCGCGGCGGCCGCGTGCCCCCCGTAGCGAACCAGGAGGTCCCGGCAGTCCTCCAGGGCCTCCACCAGGTGGAGCCCCGGGACCGATCGGGCCGACCCCTTGAGGCCCGGTCCCTGGGGCACCAGGACCACGGTGGGCCGGTGGAAGGCCTCGGCGATCCGGGAGGCCACGAGCCCCACCACCCCCGGGTGCCAGTCGGGGCCGTCGACCACCAGGCCCCACCGGCCGGGCCACCAGCCCTCCCGCTCCACCCGCTCCCGGGCCGACGCCAGGGCGGCGCGCTCCTCGGCCTGGCGCTGGCGGTTTAGTCCGTCGAGGACCCGGGCGCACCCGAGCGCCTGGTCCTGGGCCCCGGCCCGCAGCAGATCGAGAGCCGCCCGGGGCCCCTCCATGCGGCCGGCGGCGTTGAGCCGAGGGCCGATGTGGAACCCCAGGTTCCCTGCGGTGAGCGGCGGTCGGAGCCGCGCCACCTCGGCCAGGGCCCTGAGGCCCGGCCGCCGGGGCGGGTTCCAGAGCCCGAGCCCCGCCGCCACGAGCACCCGGTTCACTCCCCGGAGGGGCACCATGTCGGCCACCGTGCCCACGGCCACGAGATCCAGCCACACCCGCAGATCCGGTTCCGGCCGGCGCTCGAAGTGCCCCCTCCGACGGAGCACCGAGCGGACCGCCGCGGCCAGGTTCCAGGCTACCCCCACCCCGGCCGGCGCCGGCTCGGGGTAGGCCCCGCCGGGAAGCCGGGGGTTCACCACGGCGGCCGCCTCGGGCAGTTCCTCCCCCGGGGTGTGGTGATCGGTCACCACGAGGTCCACCCCCAGCTCCCGGGCCCGCCGGGCCGCCTCCACCGCCTTGATCCCGCAGTCGGCCGTGACCACCACGCGGGCCCCGGCCGCCGCCATCTCCTCCAAGGCCTCGGTCTTGAGCCCGTATCCCTCCCGGTCGCGCCGGGGCAGGCGGCACCGCGCCGTCGCCCCGCAGGCCTCCAGAAACTCGGTGAGCAGGGCGGCCGAGGTCACCCCGTCCACGTCGTAATCGGTGTACACCCAGAGCGCTTCCCCGTCCTCCACGGCCCGGGCCACCCGCTCGGCCGCCTCGGCCATGCCCGGAATCCCGAAGGGATCGGGCAGCGAGGAGAGCCGCGGGTTCAGGAACGCCTCCGCCTCCGCCCCCGGCCGGAAGCCCCGGGCGGCCATCACCCGGGCCACGAGCCCCGAAACACCAAGGGCCCGGGAGAGTTCCTCCCAGGCCCCGGGCTCGGTCCGTCGGATCCGCCAGCGCCGTTCGGACATCAGGCGCGGGACTCCACGGCCCGGGCGCCCCCGGCCCGCTTCTCCAGGGCCAGCACCACCGGGCTCGCGATGTAGATGGAGGAGTAGGTCCCCACCACGATGCCCACGAGGAGCGCGAACGCGAAGTCGTGGATCACCCCGCCGCCGAACACGAACAGGGCCACCACCACGAGCAGGGTGGTGAGCGAGGTCAGGAGCGTCCGGCTCAGGGTCTCGTTGACGCTGCGGTTCATCAGGGCCTCCAGGTCCCCCTTCCCGCCGGCGCGCTTGATGTTCTCGCGGATCCGGTCGAACACCACGATCGTGTCGTTCAGGGAGTACCCCACGATGGTCAGGAGCGCCGCCACCGTCGTGAGGTCGAACTGCTTGTTGAAGAGCGAGAACGCCCCGATCGTGATCAACACGTCGTGAAACAGCGCGGCCACGGCCCCGAACCCGAACCGGAGCTCGAACCGCCACCAGATGTAGAGGAGGATCGCGCCCAGGGAGAACAGCACGGCCAGGAGCCCCTTCTCCCGGAGGTCCTTCCCCACCTTGGGCCCCACCATCTCGACCCGGCGGATCTCCACGGTGTCGTCCCCCAGCTTCTGGGCCAGGGCGTCGTGGACCTGCTTCGCCAGGCCCTCGAGCTCGCCGGAGCTCTGCTCGGTCTGGATGATGTACTCGTCCTCCTCCCCGAAGGACTGGACCACCACCTGGCCCTGGATCACGTCGGCAAGGGCCGAGCGGATCTCCCCGGCCTTCACCGGCTTGTGGAACTGCACCTGGATCAGGGTGCCGCCGGCGAAGTCGATGCCGTAGCGCGGCCCGCCCCGCACCACCAAGCTCGCAAGCCCCAGCAGGATCACGGCCAGGCTCACCCCGAACCAGATCTTGCGCTTTCCCAGAAAATCGTAGTTCGTTCCCGGACGGATGATTTCCATGGCTGACCCCTTCCGGCCCCTAGATGCTCAACCGGCGGATGGTGCGCCGCCGGAGGAACGCGTCGAAAATGACCCGCGTGCCCACGATGGCGGTGAACATGCTGGCCACGATGCCGATGGCGAGTGTCACCGCAAACCCCTTGATCGGCCCGGTGCCGTACTGCCAGAGCACGGCCGCGGCGATGAAGGTGGTCACGTTGGCGTCGAGGATGGTGGAGAACGCCTTGGCGTACCCGCTTTCCAGCGCGTTCACCGGCGACTTCCCGAGCCGCAGTTCCTCCCGGATCCGCTCGAAGATGAGCACGTTGGCGTCGACGGCCATCCCGACGGTGAGCACGATGCCCGCGATGCCCGGCAACGTCAGGGTGGCCTCGAACAGCGCCAGAGAGCCCAGGATGAGGACCACGTTCATGATGAGGGCGAGGTCGGCCACCACCCCGGCCCATTTGTAGTAGACGGCCATGAAGAGCACCACCAGGGCGCCGCCGATCGCCAGCGCCATGAGGCCCGCCCGGATCGAGTCGTGCCCCAGGGACGGGCCCACGGTGCGGCGTTCCAGGATCTCCACGGGGGCCGGGAGGCTCCCGGAGCGAAGGGCGATGGCGAGATCCCGGGCCTCCTCCAGGCTGAACCGGCCGGTGATCTGGGCCCGGCCCCCGGCGATCCGCTCCCGGATCACCGGGGCCGACTGGACCACGCCGTCCAGGACGATGGCCAGGCGCTTGCCCACGTTCTCCGAGGTGATCCGCTCGAACATCCGGGCCCCGCGCTTGTCGAAGTTCAGCGTGACGTAGGGCTCGTTGTAGCGCTGGTCGATCTGGACCCGGGCGTCGGTGATGACGTCGCCGCCCATCAGGACCCGCTTTTGCACCACCAGGGGCCGGCGGCCCACCACCTGGCGGGTCACCGGGTCCACCTGGTGCTCGTAGAGGATCTCGGTGCCCGGCGGGGGGCCGTTCTTCAAGGCCTCGTCCACGCTCACGTCCTCGGCCAGGAGCCGGAACTCCAGCTGGGCCGTCTTGCCGATGAGCCGGATCGCCCGCTCGGGGTCCTTGATGCCGGGGAGCTGGATGAGGATCCGGCGTTCGCCCTGGGGCACGATGGTGGGCTCGGTCACGCCGAACTGGTCCACCCGGTTGCGGATCGTCTCGATGGCCTGGTCCACGGCGTATTTGGCCAGGCGCTGCTCCTCGTTCGGGTCCAGGCCCAGCACGATCTCCACCCGGCCCCCCTCCTGGGTGCGGGCCTTGGGCCGGAGCATCGGGTAGTCGTCGTCCAGGAGCGCCTGGAGCCGGTCGGCGGCCTCGGCGTCCCGCAGCACGAGCCGGATCTCCTTGCCCCGGGGCTCCACGGTGCGGGCCCGGATCCGCTCCTCCCGGAGCGCCCCCTTGAGATCGGCGGCCATCCGCTCCACGGCCTGCTCCACGGCCTTCTCGGCCTGGACCTCAAGCACCAGGTGCATGCCGCCCTGGAGGTCGAGCCCCAGGTGGAGCCGCCGTTCGGCCAGAAACCCGGGCAGTTTCGCATCGGGGCCCATGACGCTCGGCAACAGGAACACGATCCCCAAAACGGTCACGGCCGCCACGATGGCGGCCCTCCACTTGAGGCTCAACGACATCGAACACTCCTTCCGTAGGGCTCCGCGCTGGAAGGCGAGAAAGCTGGGAAGCTAGGAAGCCGGGGAGCAGAGAGGCCCCGCCCCCCTTTTGCCCCCGTGGACCGGGGAGTCCGCACTCCCCGTCCCCGCGCTCCGGGCCGCGGCTACCCGCCCCGCTTCTTCACGGTGGCGATGGCCGGCTTCGACACCTTGATCTTCACGTTGGGCGCGATCTCGAGGGTCACGGCCTCGTCCGTCACACCGGTCACCCTGCCGTGGATCCCGCCGGAGGTGATCACCTCGTCGCCCCGCTGCAGGGCGTCCAGCATGGCCTTGTGTTCCTTCTGGCGCTTTTGCTGGGGCCGGATCAGGAGCACGTAAAAGATCACGAACATGAGGATCAGGGGGAGCAGGCTGACGATGGGGTTGCCCTGCCCCCCGGCCCCCTGCCCCTGGGCCCCCATGGCAAACGCGGTCGCAGGAAACAGAAAATCCATCTCGACGATTCTCCTTCGTTGGACTACGAGGGTTCCCCCGAAACGCCACCCCCGCTCCACGCCTCCCGGAACGCCTCGCGAAACCGCGCGAACGAGCCCTTCTCGATGGCCTCCCGGATCCGGCGCATCAGATCCAGATAGAAATGGAGGTTGTGGAGGGTGTTCAGCCGCGAGGCCAGGATTTCACGGGACTTGTAGAGGTGCCGCAGATAGGCCCGGGAGTAGTTCCGGCAGGTGTAGCAGCCACAGGTCTCGTCGGGCGGGCGCGGGTCCCGCTCGAAACGAGCGTGCTTTATAACAAGCCGACCTCGTGAAGTAAAGAGCAAACCGTTTCGCGCAGTTCGGGTGGGCAGAACGCAGTCGAAGAGGTCCACGCCCCGGGCCACCGCCTCCACGATGTCCTCCGGGGTGCCCACCCCCATGAGGTACCGGGGCTTCTCGGCCGGGAGGAACGGGGTGGTGGCCTCGACGGTGCGGAGCATGAGGTCCTGGCCCTCGCCCACCGAGAGTCCCCCCAGGGCGTACCCCTCGAACGGCAGGTCCCGCAGGAACTCGGCCGACCGGCGGCGAAGCCCCGGATCCACGCCGCCCTGGAGGATCGCGAACAGCGCCAGTTCCGGCCGGGTGCGGGCCCGAAGCGACCGCTCGGCCCACCGGTGGGTGCGCTCCAGGCTCTCCTCCAGATACGACCGCTCGGCCGTGTGGGGGGGGCACTCGTCGAGCACCATCATCACGTCGGAGCCGAGCACCTCCTGGATCCCCACCACCTTCTCCGGGGTCAGGAGGTGGCGGCTCCCGTCCAGGTGGCTCTGGAACTCCACCCCCTCCTCCCGCACTTTGCGCAGAGGGCCCAGGCTGAACACCTGAAACCCCCCGGAATCGGTGAGGATCGGCCGGTCCCAGTGCATGAACCGGTGGAGCCCGCCGAACACCCGGATCACGTCGCACCCGGGCCGCAGGTACAGGTGATACGTGTTCCCCAGGATGATCTCGGCCCCCAGGGCCTGGAGCTCCTCGGGGGTCATGGCCTTCACGGTGGCCTGGGTCCCCACGGGCATGAACGCCGGGGTCTCCACGGTGCCGTGGGCCAGGTGCAGGCGGCCCCTCCGGGCTCCGGTGGGGTCCGTGGCCAAAAGGGAGAAACGGGGACGAAACGGCTCGGTCACGGGGATGGTCTTCCTTGGGGTCGGCAGAGGCCTCGGCGTGCCCTTCGGACACGCGGGGGACGACGGCGCAACGGGACCGACCCCCTGCGTCCGCGCGAGGAGGCCGCGGGGGGCTCCGGGTTCCGGCCGGCGAGACCGGCGGGCGAGCATAGCAGAACCCCGTCCCCCGTTTCACGGCAAGGGCCCCTCCTCGCGGTTGCGACAGCCGCGGCGCATTTTCAAACCCTGTTCTCGCCCCACCGAGGCACCAACCCAGCAATGCGCCACACAGGACGCATTTTGTGGCTTTCCGCTTGTGGGCATGGCAGATTTCGTCCGCCAAACCGCACAAACATCGTGTTTGGCACGAACGCTGCACGGACCGGGCTTGGATCGGACCGGCACCCTTGCCTCATCCCACGAAAGGAGGCCCCCATGGCGAACGGCAGCGGTTTTCCGAGCCCCCACGAACTCCCCACCATCCCCGGCACCGAGGGCTGGGAGCGGATGTACCCGTACCACTACCGGTTCCGGGCGGACGATCCCGAGCGCAAGCGCTACGAGGAGTCCACGGTCTGGTTCTGCGACGCGCTCCACTACCCCGAGCCGCTCTACCCCTTCGACATCATCTGGGACGAGGCGTGGTACCTGGCGCTGTCCCAGTACAACACCCGGATCTTCATCGTGCCCCCGGCCCTCGGCATCGACCACCGGGTGGTCAACGGCCGGGTGTACATCTCCCCGGTGCCGGTGCCCGACCCGGCCCAGATCCCCGAACGGGTCGAGGCCTTCCTGAAGCGGGCCGGGTACTACTACCAGAACTGGGACGAGCTCTACGCCAAATGGGAAGCCAAGATGAAGGGGGTGATCGAGGACCTCGACGCCCTCGTGATCCCGGAACTCCCGGAACGGGAGGACGAATCGGTGGTGTTCGAGGCCGAGGGCCAGAGCAGCGGGTACAAACTGCTCACGGCGTACGACCGGTTGATCAACCTGGGGATCCTGGCCTGGCAGTACCACTTCGAGTTCCTGAACCTCGGATATGCGGCATACGTGACGCTTGTTGACTTCTGCCAGAAGGCGTTCCCCGACATCCCGCTCCAGCGGATCACCCAGATGGTGAGCGGGATCGAGGTGATCCTGTACCAGCCCGACGAGGAACTCAAAGCCCTGGCCAAGATGGCCTGCGAACTGGGCATCGAGGACGAGATCCTCAAGGAACGGCCGGTGCAGGAACTGTTCGACGCGCTCGAGCAGACGAGCGACGGCCGGCTGTGGGAGCAGCGGTTCGAGAAGGCCAAGTACCCGTGGTTCTACATCTCCACCGGCACGGGGTGGTTCCACCACGACCCGGCCTGGATCGACGAACTGGAGATCCCCCTGACCTCCATCCGGATGTACATCCAGAAGCTCAAGCGGGGCGAGTCGCTGGAGCGGCCCCTGGGCGAACTCAAGCGCGAACGGGATCGCATCATCAGCGAGTACCGCGACCTCCTGCCCTCGGAGGACGACAAGCAGACCTTCGACCAGCTCCTGGCCACGGCCCAGATGGTGTTCCCCTACGTGGAAAACCACATGTTCTACGTGGAGCACTGGTTCCACTCCATCTTCTGGAACAAGATGCGCGAGGTCTCCCGCCGGTTCGTGGCGGCGGGGTTCTGGGACGACGTGGAGGACGTCTGGCTCCTGAACCGCCACGAGATCCGCCAGGCCCTGTGGGACCTGGTGACCGCGTGGGCCACCGGGGTCAAGCCCATGGGCAAGCTCCACTGGGGCCCCGAGATCGCCTGGCGCAAGCAGGTGATGGAGAAGTTCAAGGCCTGGACCGCGCCCCCGGCTCTCGGCACCGTGCCGGAAAAGATCACCGAGCCCTTCACGATCATGCTGTGGGGCATCACGAGCGAGAGCATGGCCGCCTGGACCAAGGGCAAGGAGGCCGGAGAGGGCCCGATCACGGAGCTCACCGGGTTCGCCGGAAGCCCGGGCGTGGTCGAGGGCCCCGTGCGGGTGTGCCGCACGGTGGGCGAGCTTTCGGACCTCGAGCAGGGCGAGATCCTGGTGTGCCCCACCACCAGCCCGAGCTGGGCGCCGGCGTTCACCAAGATCAAGGCCGCCGTCACCGACGTGGGCGGGGTCATGTGCCACGCCGCCATCGTGTGCCGCGAATACGGGCTGCCGGCGGTGGTGGGCACCGGCAACGGAACCCAGGTGCTCCGCACCGGCCAGAAGGTCCGGGTGGACGGGGGCACCGGGGCCGTGACGATCCTGGAGGGGTGAGATGGAGCGCAAAGACATCGCGTGGTTCGAGGAGTGCCGGAAAGACCACACCGCGCTCGTGGGGGGGAAATGCGCAAGCCTGGGCGAGCTCCTGGCGGCCGAGATCCGGGTGCCGCCCGGGTTCGCGGTGACCACCGAGGCGTACTACCACTTCCTCACCGTGGCGGGCATCAAGGAGCCGATCTGCAAGGTGCTCCGCCGTATCCGCGACGGGGTACCCATCCACGACGTGGGCGAGGAGACCCGGCAGATGGTGCTTGCCGCGCCGATCCCCGCCGAGGTGGAGGGGGCGATCCGGGCGGCGTACCGGGAACTGTGCGACCGGTGCGGGACCGAGGACCTGCCGGTGGCGGTGCGGTCGAGCGCCACCCTGGAGGACATGGCCGACGCCTCGTTCGCCGGCCAGCAGGACACCTACCTCTGGGTGCGGGGCGAGGACGAGGTGGTGGACAGGGTCAAGCGGTGCTGGGCGAGCCTGTTTAGCGACCGGGTCATCGCCTACCGGGAGGAGAAGGGGTTCACCCACGAGAACGTCCGGATCTCGGTGGGGATCCAGAAGATGGTCCGCGCACGGGCCTCCGGGGTGCTCTTCACCCTGAACCCCCTGAACGGCGACCGGTCCAAGGTGGCGATCAACTCCGCCTGGGGGTTCGGGGAGGGGGTCGTGTCGGGCGACGTCACCCCCGACGATTTCCTGGTGGACAAGGTCACCTTCGACGTGATCCGCCGCACCATCGTGCCAAAACCCGCCGCCTACCTACTGAACCCGGCCACGGGACGGGTCGAGTTCCTGCCCGTGCCGGAGGAGGACCACGACAAGCCGTCCCTCACCGACGAGGAGATCCGGGAACTGACCCAACTGGCCCGGAGGATCGAAAAGCACTACGGCCGGCCCATGGACGTGGAGTGGGCCGTGGACGGGGATCTCCCGTTCCCCGAGAACATCGTGATCCTCCAGGCCCGGCCCGAGACCGTGTGGTCCCGAAAGCGGGCCGAGGCCGTGACCAAGGAGAAGCCCAAATCCGCCCTGGACGCGATCGTCGGGCGCCTTCTGGCCGGGGTGCCCGTGCAAAAGGCCCAGACCACGGCCTGACCCCGGGTTGACGGGGGGCGCCGCCCGCGGTGCCCCCCGTCAACCCAGAAAGAGGATGCCCCATGTCCGCAGAAGACCGCACGACCCTGCTGTCGAGCCTGCCCTGCCCCGAACTCCTGCTGTGCGTGCGTGCCGGGGGCGAAACCGATGTGGCCACGGTGACGGCCATGTGGGTGTCGTACGAGCCCGTGATCGCGGCGGTGTATCTCCGACCCGGCACCACCGCCCACCGGTTGGTCGCGACGGCCCGGGAGTTCACCCTGAACCTGGTCGACGAGGCCCAGGACCGGGCCGCGCTCACGGCGGGGAGCCTTTCGGGGGCCGACCCCGACAAACTCTCCAGACTCGGGCTCGAGTTCACGGCCCCCCGCGCCGTCGAGAGCCCCCGGATCCGGGGCGCCGCGGCCCACTACGAGTGCCGGGTGGTGGGCATCACCCCCTGCGGGAGCCACGACCTCATCCTCGGCGTCGTCACGGCCTGGGACGCGCCGGGCGGGACCCCGGTGATCCGGTACGGCCACCGGAGCCACCGGCTGGGGGACCCGATCCCCGGCCCGGACGTCGCCTACCCCCACTGAAGGGCGAGGCCTTGACCCGCACCACGGCGATCCGGGGGGTGGTCTCCGCCGGGCGGGGGGAGGCGGGAG
>CAZUYO010000014.1:0-21753 GCA_964624725.1 uncultured Thermodesulfobacteriota bacterium | reverse complement strand
GGTGGCGGAGCTGCTCGGTCGGGGAGAAGAGGCGCGGTGACCCGGGGGCGGCCGGGGAGACCGGCCGTTTCGCATCCCAGCCACCTCGCCTTCTAGCACAACAGAGGGAGACTGCCGTTGATCCGGATCCTGCTCGTAGACGATTCCCGGGTGGTCCGGGCCGTGCTCCGGGACCTTCTCGAGGCCGACCCGGAGATCCAGGTGGTGGCCGAGGCCGAAAACGGCCTCGAGGCCGTGGAGCGCTGCGAGGCGCTCCGGCCCGACGTGGTGATCATGGACGTGCAGATGCCCGTGATGGACGGCCTGGAGGCCGTGGAGCGGATCATGCTCCGGTGCCCGACGCCGGTGGTCATCCTGAGCGCCACGGTCAACCCGGGGGAGGTGCAAAGCGCCTTCCGGGCGGTCCGGGCCGGGGCCTTCGAGGCCCTGCCGAAACCCGACGGTTCGGCCACCCCGGAGGCCTACGCGGCCGTGGCCGAGGACCTGCGGTCCCGGGTGAAACTCTATGCCAAGGTCGGCCGCCGCCGGGGCTGGTCGTCGGCACCCGAAGGGGCGCAGGCCGCCGGCCGCCCCCTCCCCGCCCCTCCCGGCTCCGCCAAGCCCGACCGCATCGTGGCGATCGCCGCGAGCACCGGCGGACCCCGGGCGATCCAACGCCTCTTCCGGGACCTGCCCCCACCCTTTCCCTGCCCGGCGGTTCTGGTGCAGCATATCAGCCTGGGGTTCACCCGGGGGTTCGCCGGGTGGCTGGAGCGGGAAACCGGCCACCCGGTGAAGGTGGTGGAGCGGCCGGTGGAGCTCACCCCTGGGACCCTCTATGTGGCGGCCGACGGGGTCCATCTGGCGGTGCGCCACGGCCGGGCGGTCCCGCAGGAGGGACCGCCGGTGAACGCCTGCCGCCCCTCGGCCGACGTGCTCTTCGAGGCGGTGGCCCGGGAATACGGGGAACGGGCCGTGGGGGTGGTGCTGACCGGGATGGGCCGGGACGGCGCCCGGGGGGCGCTGGCCCTGCGCCGGGCGGGCGCGCCGGTGCTCGCGCAGGACGAGGAGACCTCGGTGATCTTCGGGATGCCCAAGGCGGCGATCGAGGCGGGGGCGGCCACCCGGGTCGTGGGGCTGGGGGAGATGGCCCGGGCGGTCCGGGAGGCGCTGGGCGCCGCCCCGGATGCGGAGGTGCGCCATGGCGTCCGCTGAGATCCTGGTGGTGGACGACAGCCGGATCGTGCGGGCCATGGTGACCGACGTGTTGAAGGCCCAGGGGTACGGGATCCGCGAGGCGGAAGACGGCCGGGAGGCCCTGGCCCAGGTGCGGAGCCGGCCACCCGATCTGGTCCTGCTGGACGTCATGATGCCCGAGATGGACGGCTACGAGGTCTGCCGGGAGCTTCGCCGACACGAGACCAACGAGGACTACATCCCGATCCTGATGCTCACCGCCAAGGGCGACGTGGAGGACCTGGCCCGCGGGCTCGAAGCCGGGGCGGACGACTACATCTCGAAGCCCTTCGACAACGTGGAACTCGTGGCCCGGGTGCGAAGCCTCCTGCGGATCCGGGCGCTCCAGAAGCGGCTTTTCCGCCAGAATCTGGAACTCGAGGCCAAAAACCAGCAACTCGAGGCCCTGGCCCGCCAACTCGACGCGGCCAACCAGGAACTGCGGCTCCTGTCGGTCACCGACGGTCTCACCAAGGCCTACAACCACCGCCACTTTCAGGAACGGTTGCGGGCGGAGTACGCCCGGGCCACCCGCCACGGCGAGCCCCTGAGCTGCGTGATGATCGACCTCGACCGGTTCAAGCGGATCAACGACACCTACGGCCACCCCGTGGGCGACCGCGTGCTGGTGCACCTGGTGGAGGTGCTGAAGGAGGGGGTACGCAGCGAGGACCTGGTGGCCCGGTACGGGGGGGAGGAGTTCGTGCTCCTCCTGCCCAAGACCGACGCGGCCCACGCGCGCGCCCTCGCCGAGCGGCTCCGGGCCCGGATCGAGGCCGAATCCGTGCCGATCGGGGGCGGCGCGACGCTGCCGGTCACGGTCAGCATGGGCGTTGCCGACCTCCTTCCGGGGACCAAGGACCGATCCCCCGATGAGCTGCTGAAGGCCGCGGACGAGGCCCTCTACCGCGCCAAGACGAATGGCCGAAACCGCGTCGAGGTGGCGTGACCCCCGGGCGTGGGGCCTGGCCGCCTGGGGCGCGGCGGTCGCGGCGCTCGGGTTCCCGCCCACGGGCGTTTGGGCCCTGGCCCTCGTCCTGCCCGCGCCCCTTTGGGCCGCCGCCCTCGGCGTGTCTCCGAGACGGGGCTTCCTGCTCGGCTGGATCCAGGGTTTCGGGTTTTTCGCAACCCTGCTGTGGTGGATCGCGCGCACCGTGGCCGCCTACGGCGGGCTGCCCTGGCCCGCCGCGGCCGCATGCGTGGGGCTCCTGGCGGGGTATCTCGCCCTCTATCCCGGGATCTGCGGGTGGCTGTGCGCCGTCCTGGGCCGGCGCGCTCCGGCGGCGGCGCTGGCCACCGCCCCCTTGGTGTGGACGGCGGCGGAGGCCCTGAGAGGCCGGTTTCTCGGCGGGTTCCCCTGGGGCGACATCCCCCAGGCCCTCTGGGCCTGGCCGCCGGCCCTGGCGCTGGCCCCGTGGGTGGGGACCGACGGCATCCGCCTGGCGGCCGCGGCCCTGGCGGTGGGCCCGGCGTGGGGCCTCGCCCGGGCCGGCCGCGGCGGCACCCCCGGGGCCGCCGTGCTCGCCGTCCCCCTCGCCGCGGCCGTCGGCTGGGCGGCCCTCGCCCAACGCCCCGCCCCCCTTTCCCCGGCCGCCGCGACGATCCGGGTCGGCGTCGTCCAGGGGAACATCGACCAGGCGGTGAAGTGGGACAAGGCCTACCGAACGGCCACCCTGGAGCGGTACGAGCGCCTGAGCCGCGGCCTTCGCCCCCGGCCCGATCTCATCGTGTGGCCGGAAACCGCGGTGCCGCTCTACGCCCAGGACCCGGGGCCCGAACGGGCCCGGATCGAACGCCTGGCCCGGGAGTTGGGCGCCTGGATCCTGTTCGGCGCACCCGCGTACGAGCGCCGGCGGGGCGCGGTGGAGTACCGCAACGCCGTGTTCCTGATGGCCCCGGACGGAGCCCTCGCGGGACGGTACGACAAGGTCCACCTCGTGCCCTTCGGGGAATACGTGCCCCTGGGCCGGTACCTGCCGTTCCTCAAAAAGCTCGTGGAGGGAGCCGGCGACTTCTCCCCGGGGGACGGGGTGCGCCCCCTGCGGGCCCCGGGGCTCGCCCCCGTGGGGCCCCTCATCTGCTTCGAGAGCATCTTCCCGTCCCTTGCGGCCGCCCACGCGGGGGCCGGGGCGCGGCTGCTCGCCGTCGTCACCAACGACGCCTGGTTCGGTCGGACGGCGGGGCCCTACCACCATCTGGCCTTCGCCGCGCTTCGGGCCGCCGAGACCGGCCTCTCCCTCGTGCGGGCGGCCAACACCGGGGTGAGCGCCGCGTTCGACCGACGGGGCCGGATGCTCCGGGCCACGGAACTGGGAACCCCGGACGCGTTCGTGGCCGAGGTGCCGCTCGGGACGGGGCCGCCCCCGCCCCAGGTCCGGGTGCGCCCCTGGATCCCGCCCGCCTGCCTCGCCTTGGCCGGCGCGGTGGTTTTTGCTATCCTTCGCCGCCCTCGGCGGCCCGGCGATCCGGGAGCGCCCCGACGCTGAGCGCCGGGGGAGCGCCCCGGGCGGCCGACGGCCCGTGACCTTTCTCCGCCAGAGGAGATCCCCAGCATGCCCGACACCGAGCGACTCGACGATCTGCACCGCCGGCTCACCGACCTATGGAGGCATCTTTGACCTCGCCGGCAAAGAGAAACGGCTAGCCGAACTGGATGCCCTCATGGCCCGGCCCGACTTCTGGGACGACCCGGAGGCCGCCGCCAGGCTGGGGAAGGAGCGCGAGCGCCTCGCCGAGGAACTGGGCCGTTGGAGGCACCTCGAGGCCGAGCTCGAGGAGTGCCGGGTCGCCTGGGAACTCGGGGAGGAGGAGGGCGACGAGGAGCTGGTGCGGGAGGCGGAGGAACGCCTCGAGGGGGTCGCCCGGGGGGTTCGCGCCATGGAGCTCCGGGCCATGCTGGGCGGCCCCCACGATGCCGGGGACGCCATCGTGGCCATCAACGCGGGGGCGGGCGGCACCGAGGCCCAGGACTGGGCCCAGATGCTCCTTCGCATGTACCTGCGGTGGGCCGAAAAGCGCGGCTACACCACCGAGATCGTCGACGAACTCCCCGGCGACGAAGCGGGAATCAAGAACGTCACCTTCACCGTGTCGGGCCCCTACGCCTACGGCTACCTCAAGGCCGAGGAGGGGGTCCACCGGCTCGTGCGGATCAGCCCCTTCGACGCCCAGGCCCGCCGGCACACCTCGTTCGCCTCGGTGAGCGTGTACCCCGAGGTGGAGGAGGACGTGGAGGTGGAGATCGACGAAAATGACCTGCGCATCGACGTGTTCCGGGCAAGCGGCGCCGGGGGGCAGCACGTGAACCGGACGGAGTCGGCGGTGCGCGTGACCCACCTGCCCACCGGGATCGTGGTCACCTGCCAGAGCGAACGAAGCCAGCACAAGAACCGGGCCAACGCGATGCGGATCCTCAAAGCCCGGCTCCTGGACCTGGAACGCCGAAAGCGCGAGGAGGAGTGGGAGGCCCAGCAGGGGGAGAAACGGGAGATCGCCTGGGGAAGCCAGATCCGCTCCTACGTGCTCCAGCCCTACCGAAAAATCAAGGACCACCGCACCGGCCTCGAGGAGGGCGACGTGGACCGGGTGCTCGACGGCGAGCTCGACGCCTTCATGGAGGCCTACCTCCTGCGGGCGGCCGGCCAGGGGGGCGAGACCCAACCCCAAGCCCAGGCGTGATCCCGGCCGGAACCGAAAACCGGGCGCCCCCGTTCGGGGACGCCCGGTTTTTGCGTCTCGCCTCTGCCCGGCCGGCCCTCAGTTCCCCTGGAGCATCTTCCGGTAGCGTTCCAGGGCCTTTCGCTTCTCCCGGGGCAGGCTCTGCTCCGCCTCCTGGACCCGTGCCTCGAGCTCCTCCAACCGGTGGCGGGCCGCCTGGGCCTCCTCCCCTTCCGGATGGGCCTCCAGGAACGAACGGTAGGCCTCGACCGTGTCCGCCTCCTGGGCCCGCTTCCAATCCGCCTCCACCCCCGCCCGTGCGGGGGGCGCCGCGGCGGCCGGCGGGGGGGACGGGGCGGCCGCCGCCGAAGCGCGGTCGCGGATCACGGCGGCCCGGCGACGGGCCTCCTCGGCCATGGGGTGGTCCGGATAGGCGGCACGGAACGCCTCGTAGGCCTCGGCCGTGTCCGCCTGCTCGGCCTCGGCCCAGGCCTGGTCGGCCTGGGCCCGGAGCACCGCCTCCCGCTCCTGCCGGGCCGCCTCCTCGGCCTCCCGGGCCCTACGCGCCTCCTCCTCCCGGGCTCTGGCCGCCGCCTCCTCGGCCTCCCGGGCTTTGCGCGCCTCCTCCTCGGCCCGCAGTTGGGCCAGGAGTTCCCGGGCCTCGGCCTCGTGGGGGGTCCCGGAGTAGGTCTGGAGAAACGCCTCGAGCCCGGAGGCCGAACGGGCCTCCTTGGCGATCCGAAAGGCCTGTTCCGCGGCCCGGAGGTGGTCGAGACGCCGCTGGGCCTCGATGGCGTACCGGCCCTCGGGGAAGGCGGCCAAAAACGCCTCCAGGGCCTCGGGCGACCCCTCGGCCTTCGCCTTCTCGTAGGCCTCCCGCTCGGCCTGCTGCTCCTCGGCCCAGGCGTCCCGCAGGCGCCGCGCCTCGGCCGCCTGGGGCGCGTCGGGGTACCGGGCCAGGAACGCATCCATGGCATCCGGGGTCCCCTCGACCAGGGCGCGCTGGTACGCCGCGTTCACCTCCTGGTCCCAGCGCGCCTTGTCCTCCTGGTATTTCCGAAGAACTTCCAGCTTCTTCTCGGCGTCCTCGCGGTAGGGCGAATCGGGGTGTTCCCGGAGGAACGCCTCCAGGGCTTCCACGGTCCCCGCCGCCAGGGCCCGTTCGTACGCCTCCCTCTCGGCCTGCTCGATGCGCTCCAGGGCCTGGAGCGTCAACTGCCGGACCTGATCCAGATCGGAGGCGTCGGGCTGGAGCTCGGCGTACCGGACGAAATGGTAAAGCGCCCGGGGATAGTCCTGGAGCCGGAAGAAATACACGACCCCCAGGTTGTAGTGGGCGTCGGGGTAGTCCGGATCCACCTGCAGCGCCGCGAGGTACTCGTCCTTCGCCTTCTGGTACTCGCGCTGTTTCAGGTAGTAGTTCCCCGCCTCCTTCCGGAGGCGCGCCTCCGGCGGCTGGGCCAGGGCGCCCCCCACGAACGCCAGAACCATCGCGACCGAGACGATCCACCGCATTGCGGACTCCTTGGCGGAGACGGGTCTTGGAGTTTCAGCCCACGAAAGACACAAAGTATACGGGGTTGAACCTCCAGGCACAAGCACGCCCCCCACGGGCCGCCCCTCGGCCGGCATCCAAAACTTGACCTGCGGGCCAGGGCAGATATAATGGGCGGCTTATTGTGCCTCGGAGGAACCCAACGTGTCGGCAAAACGCATCGTGACCATCGACCAGATCCCCGCCGGGGGCCTCGACTGCGCCCTGGAGTTCGGGATCGCCGCGGCCCGCGACGTCGCCCGGGAGCGGGGCTGGCTCCAGGTGGACTGGGTGACCGGGATCACGGGCCTGGCGCGGCTTCAGCGCTCGGGCTCCGACGTGTTCCTGACCGGGGAGGTCCGGGCCACGGTGCGGTGCCGGTGCGTGCGGTGCCTGGAGCCCCACGACCGCACGGTGTCCGAGGCCTTCCACCTGACCTTCGTGACCGATCTCGATCGTTCCCACGGCGAACACGAACTCCGGCGCGAAGACATGGAGGTGGAGGAACTGGTCGGGGACCGTCTCGATCTCGCCGGGATCGCCGTCGAGCAGGTGCTCCTCGCCCTCCCCGACTACCCGGTGTGCCGCGACGAGTGCCTCGGTCTGTGCCCGACCTGCGGGGCCGACCGCAACCGGACCCCCTGCGAGTGCCGGACCGAGGCCATCGATCCCCGGTTTGCCGTGTTGGCCCGCTGGAAGGCGGCCCGCGAGGCGTAGCGGCCCCTTCCGGCCCCAAGCCCGACCCCATCGAACACGAAGGAGAATCCCATGGCCGTACCCAGAAAACGCCACGCCGTGGCCCGCAAGCGCAAGCGCAGGTCCCACCTCGCCTTGGGCGCCCCGAACCTCGACACCTGCCCCCGCTGCCTCGAGCCCAAGCCCCCCCACAGGGCGTGCCTCGCCTGCGGCACCTACAAGGGCCGGGAGGTCCTGCCCCAGGAAGAGGAAGAGTTCTAGCCCCGGCCCATGCGGATCGCCGTTGACGCCATGGGGGGCGACCACGCCCCCGAGGCGGTGATCGAGGGAGCGGTCTGGGCCGCACGGGATTTCGGGGCCCACGTGATCCTGGTGGGCGACCGGGAGATCGTGCTCCAGCATCTCGACCGGCACAAGATCGACGGACTCCCGGTGTCGATCAAGCACGCCTCCGAGGCCGTGGGCATGCACGAGAGCCCCTCGGTGGCCGTGCGCCGCAAGAAGGATTCCTCCCTGCGGGTGGCCTTCGAGCTCGTCAAGGCCGGGGAGGCGCGGGCCGTGGTGAGCGCCGGAAATTCCGGAGCCGCCATGGCCCTCGCCATGCTGGTGCTGCGGCGGTTGCCCGGGGTGGACCGGCCCGCGATCGCGGCGGTGCTGCCGTCGATGTCCGGGGCCACCGTGCTCCTGGACGTCGGGGCGAACGTCGATTGCAAGCCCGTGCACCTCGTGCAGTTCGCGCTCATGGGGGAGGTGTTCGCCCGGCTCGTGCTGGGGGCCGAGCGGCCCCGGGTGGGGCTGCTCTCCAACGGCGAAGAGGAGACGAAGGGCACCGACACCACCCGCGCGGCCCACCAGGCCCTCAAGCAGTCCCGGATCCACTACCTGGGCTACGTGGAGGGCCGGGACGTGTTCAACGGGGCGGCCGACGTGGTGGTGTGCGACGGGTTCGTCGGGAACGCGATCCTCAAGAGCTCGGAGGGGCTCGCCAAGGCCGTGGGCCAGATGCTCCGGGAGGAGTTCCGGCGGGGCCTGGCGCCCCGGGTGGGCTACCTCTTCGCCCGGGGGGCCTTCGAGCGGCTGCGGCACCGCATGGACTACGCCGAGGTGGGGGGGGCCCCGCTCCTGGGCATCAACGGGGTCGGGATCGTGGCCCATGGCTCCTCGGACGCCCGGGCCATCCGCAACGCCATCCGGGTGGCCCGGGATTTCGCGGAACGGCGGGTCAACCTCCACATGACCCGACTGCTCGAACGCAGCCACGACATCGGCGCCTGGGCGGGCAAGGGAGGGTTCTGGGCCAACCTCAAGGACCGGCTCGTGCATCCCCGCCGGGAGACCCGGGAGCGGGATGAGTCCGCCGAGCCCGAAACCGAGGCCTCGCCGTGACCGAACGACGACACGCCCCCCGCGCGGCCGTGCTGGGCACGGGCCGGTGCCTGCCCGACCGGGTGGTGACGAACCACGACCTGGAAGCGCGGGTGGACACGAGCGACGAGTGGATCCGCACGCGCACCGGCATCCGGGAGCGACGGGTCGCCCCGGAGGGGATGGACACCTGCGACCTGTGCGAGGGGGCGGCCCGCCAGGCGCTGGACGCGGCCGGGCTCGGGCCCGACGACCTCGACCTCATCCTCGTGGCCACCGTGACCCCGGCCCTCGGGTTTCCGGCCACGGCGTGCCTCCTGCAGGACCGGCTCGGCACCCGGGGACAGATGGCCTTCGACCTGAGCGCCGGCTGCACCGGGTTCCTCTACGCGCTCGCCGTGGCCGACGGGTTCATCCGCTCGGGCGCGGCGCGCCATGTGCTCGCCATCGGGGCCGAGACGCTGAGCCGGATCGTGGACTGGGAGGACCGGGCGACCTGCGTGCTCTTTGGCGACGGGGCCGGCGCCGTCGTCCTGGGGCCCTCCCCCGATCCCGACCGGGGCGTCCTGGCCACCCGGATGGCGGCCGACGGCTCCTACTGGCCGCTCCTCCACATGCCCGGAGGAGGGTCCCGCCACCCGCCGAGCCCCGAGAGCCTCGCGCAGCGCCTGCACTACGTGAAGATGCAGGGCAACGAGGTGTTCAAGGTCGCCGTGCGCACGCTCCACCAGGTGGCCGAGGAGGTGCTCGAGGCGGCCGGCGTACACGGCGACGACGTGGACTGGTTCGTGCCCCACCAGGCCAACCGCAGGATCATCGACGCCGTGCGCCTGCGGCTCCAGGTGCCCGAGGACCGGGTGTACGTGAACGTGGACCGGTACGGGAACACCTCGGCCGCCTCGGTTCCCATCGCGCTCGACGAGATGGTCCGCTCGGGCAAACTCCGGCCCGGCCATCTCGTGCTCCTGGACGCGTTCGGCGCCGGCTTCACCTACGGGGCCGCCCTCCTCCGGTGGTAGCGCGGGGGGTTGCGCGCGCCCGCGGTCCTTACGTATAGTCTCGCGGATCTCGTCCCCATACCCTGATTCCATCAGACCCTTCCCGCCGCCGGGAGACACCCGTACCATGAGCACCGCCTACCTGTTTCCGGGCCAGGGTTCCCAGTACGTGGGCATGGGCCGCGCGCTCGCCGAGGTCTCGGCGGCCGCCCGCGAGGTGTTCCGGCAGGCCGACGAGGCCCTGGGCCGCCCGCTCTCGGAGCTCATCTTCGAGGGGCCGGAGGAGGCCCTGCGGCTCACCGAGAACACCCAGCCCGCCATCCTGACCGCGAGCGTGGCGTGCCTTCGGGCGCTCGAGGAGGCGGGCGCCCCGCCCCCGGCCGCCGCGGCCGGCCACAGCCTGGGGGAGTACTCCGCCCTGGTGGCGGCGGGGGTTCTCTCGCTCCCCGACGCGGTGCGGCTGGTGGAGAAGCGGGGCCGGTACATGCAGGAGGCCGTGCCCGTGGGCCAGGGCACCATGGCTGCGGTCCTGGGCCTGGAGCTGGCCGGGGTCGAGGAGATCTGCCGCGGCATCCACCGGCCCGACCACGTCGTGGAGGTGGCCAACGACAACTGCCCCGGCCAGGTGGTGATCTCGGGGCACGCGGCGGCCGTGGCCGAGGCCTGCGATGCGGCGAAACGGGCCGGGGCCAAGCGGGCCGTGGAACTCGCGGTGAGCGCCCCCTTCCACTGCTCCCTCATGGAACCGGCGGGCCGGCGACTCGAGGCCGAACTGCGGGGCGTGCAGGTGCGCCCGCCCCGGTTCCCGGTGGTCGCCAATGTGGACGCCCAGCCCTACCGGTCGGCCGACGAGGTGGTGCCGCGGCTCGTGGCCCAGGTGAGCAGCCGGGTCCGGTGGCAGGAGTGCGTGAGGGCGCTTCGGGCCCTGGGGGTGGAGCGGTTCGTGGAGGTGGGTCCCGGGAAGGTGCTCTCCGGGCTGGTGCGCCGGATCGACCGGGGCGCGGCCGTGGCGAACGTGGAGAACCCCGAGACGCTGAAGGCCTTCCTCGGGTAGCGGAAGGCCCCGCGTCCGGTTCCGACTCTTCGAGGAGACCCATGGAGCTGGAAGGAAAGGTCGCCATCGTGACCGGATCCACCCGGGGCATCGGCCGGGCCGTGGCCGAGCGCCTCAGCCGCGACGGGGCCCGCGTGCTCGTGACGGGCCGCGATCCCGAGGCCGCCGCCCGGGTGGCCGAGGCGCTCCCGGCCGAGGCCCTCGGCGCGGGCCTCGACGTGTCGGACCCCGCGAGCGTCGAGGCCGCGGTGAGCCGGGCCCTCGAGGCGTGGGGCCGGATCGACATCCTGGTGAACAACGCCGGCATCACCCGGGACAACCTGGCCCTGCGGTTGAAGCTCGAGGACTGGCGGGCCGTGATCGACACCAACCTCACCGGCGCGTTCCTGTGCGCCAAGGCCTGCCTCAAGCCGATGGTCCGGGCCCGCTCGGGCGCCATCGTGAACATCTCGAGCGTGGTGGGGGCCCTGGGGAACGCGGGCCAGCCGAACTACTGTGCCGCCAAGGCCGGGCTCGAGGGCCTCACCCGGAGCCTCGCCCGGGAGTACGCGAACCGAGGGGTGCGGGTGAACGCCGTGGCCCCCGGCTACATCGCCACGGACATGACCGCCGAACTGCCCGAGGCCGTGCGGGAGGGGCTCCTGGCCCAGGTCCCGCTGGCGCGCCTCGGCCGACCCGAGGACGTGGCGGAGGCCGTGGCGTTCCTCGCCTCGGACCGGGCGGCGTACATCACGGGCCAGGTGCTCCACGTCAACGGGGGCATGTATATGGGCTAGTCCCTGAAACCCGAAACGAAAGAGAGGGAGAGATGAGCGCGAACATCGAGGAAACCGTCAAGAAGATCATCGCCGAGCAACTGGGGGTCGACGAGGAGAAGATCGTGCCCGAGGCCCGGTTCATCGAGGATCTCGGGGCCGACAGCCTCGACACCGTGGAACTCGTGATGGCCCTGGAGGAGGAGTTCGACCAGGAGATCCCCGACGAGGACGCGGAGAAGATCCGCACCGTGCAGGACGCCATCGACTACATCAAGTCGAAGCTGGCGGCGTAAGGGACAAGGTTCGGCGGTTAGGGAAGGGAGCCAGGCCGTGGGGGTCTGGCTCCCTTCCCTAATGAACCCGCCCGGAGCGGGTTCAGGAGGAGCGACGTGGCTGCACGACGAGTGGTGGTGACGGGGGTGGGGTGCGTCACGCCCCTGGGCGTGGGCGTGGAGGAGACCTGGAAAAACTGCCTTGCGGGCCGGTCGGGCGTGGGCCCGATCACCAAGTTCGACGCGGCCGGTTTGAAGACCCAGATCGCCGCCGAGGTCGAGGGATTCGACCCGAGCGCGTTCATGGACCGGCGCGACGCCAAGAAGATGGACACCTTCATCCAGTACGCCGTGGCCGCGGCCAAGATGGCCGTCGAGGACGCGGGGCTGGAGATCACCCCGGAGAACGCCGAACGGGTCGGCACCTCGATCGGGGCCGGCCTCGGGGGACTCCCGGAGATCGAGAACCAGCACAAGGTCCTGCTGGAGTCGGGGCCCCGGCGGGTCAGCCCGTTCTTCATCCCCATGGTCATCGCCAACCTGGCCCCCGGGTACGTGGCGATCCTCACGGGCGCCAAGGGCCCCAACCTCTCCATCGTCACGGCCTGCGCCACCGGGGCCCACTCCATCGGGGAGGCCTGGCACGCCATCCGGCGGGGCGACGCCGACGCGATGCTGGCCGGGGGCGTGGAGTCCACCATCACCCCCCTGGCCGTGGCCGGGTTCAACGCCATGCGGGCGCTCTCCACCCGCAACGACGAACCCGAAAAGGCGAGCCGGCCCTTCGACAAGGACCGGGACGGGTTCGTCATGGGCGAGGGCGGCGCCGTGCTGGTGCTCGAGGAGCTCGAACGGGCCCGGGCGCGGGGGGCGAAGATCTACGCGGAACTCGCGGGCTACGGGGCCACCTGCGACGCCTACCACATCACCGCCCCCGACCCCGAGGGGGACGGAGCGGCCCGGTGCATGCAGGCGGCCCTGCGGTCGGCCGGGCTCGCCCCGGACGAGGTGGACTACATCAACGCCCACGGCACGAGCACCCCGTTCAACGACTACTACGAAACCGTGGCGATCAAGCGGGTGTTCGGGGACCACGCCAAACGGCTGTGGGTCTCGTCCACGAAGAGCATGACCGGCCACCTCCTGGGCGCCGCCGGGAGCGTGGAGGCCGTGTTCTCGGCGTTGGCGATCCGGGACCAGGTGGCGCCCCCGACCATCAACTACGACACGCCCGATCCCGACTGCGACCTCGACTACGTGCCCAACGAGGCCCGTCCGGGCCGGATCCGGGCGGTCCTGTCCAACTCCTTCGGGTTCGGCGGCACCAACGCGACCCTCCTTTTCCGCGCGTTCGAAGGATGAAGCCTGCCATGATCCTGATCTCCAGCGACCACGGGGGATACGCCCTCAAGGAGGACCTCAAGGCCTTCCTCCGGGAGCTCGGCCACGAGGTCCGGGACCTGGGCCCGGAGAACGGCGACCCCGTGGACTACCCCGAGTTCGGGGTGGAGGTGGCCCGCCGGGTGGCCCGGGGCGAGGCCGAGCGGGGGATCCTCCTTTGTGGCACCGGGATCGGCATGAGCATCGTGGCGAACAAGGTCCCCGGGGTCCGGGCGGCGCTGGTGCACGACACCTTCACGGCCCGCATGGCCCGGGAGCACAACGACGCCAACGTGCTCGTGATCGGCGGCCGCACCACCGACCCGGCCCTGGCCCGGGAGATGGTGCGCACCTGGCTCGAGGCGAGCTTCGAGGGCGGCCGCCACGCCCGCCGGATCGAGAAGATCCGGGAGATCGAGCGCCAGCGTCGCCCGGTGCTTCCGGAAGAGGACCCCGAGGTCTGGGCCGCGATCCAGGGCGAGATCGGGCGGGAGGAGGACGGGATCGTGCTCATCGCCTCCGAGAACTACGCCTCGGAGGCCGTGCTCGAGGCCCAGGGTTCGGTGCTCACGAACAAGTACGCCGAGGGGTATCCCGGAAAGCGCTACTACGGCGGATGCCGGTTCGTGGACGAGGTGGAGCAGCTCGCGATCGAGCGGGCCAAGGCGCTCTTCGGCGCCGACCACGCCAACGTGCAGCCCCTTTCGGGTTCGTCGGCGAACATGGCGGCCTACTACGCCCTCTGCAAACCCGGGGACACCATCCTCGGCATGGCTCTCGCCCACGGCGGGCACCTGACCCACGGGGCCCCCGTGAGCTTCTCGGGCCGCCAGTACCGGGCCGTGACCTACGGGGTTCGGCGGGACACCGGCACCATCGACTACGACGAGGTGCGCGACGTGGCCCGCCGGGAACGGCCCGCCGTGATCGTGGCGGGCGCGAGCTCCTACTCCCGGGTGCTCGACTTCGCGGCGTTCCGGGAGATCGCCGACGAGGTGGGGGCCTATCTGGTGGTGGACATGGCCCACATCGCGGGCCTGGTGGCCGGGGGGGCCCACCCGAACCCGGTGCCCTACGCCGACATCGTGACGAGCACCACCCACAAGACCCTGCGGGGCCCCCGGGGCGGGCTCGTGCTGTGCCGGGCCGAACACGCCGAGGCCGTGGACAAGGCCGTGTTCCCGGGGCTCCAGGGCGGCCCCCTCATGCACCAGGTGGCGGCCAAGGCCGTGGCGTTTCGGGAGGCCGCGACCCCGGCGTTCCGGGACTATGCCCACCAGATCGTGGCCAACGCCCGGGCCATGGCCGAGGCGCTGGGCCGCCGCGGCTACCGGATCGTCTCGGGCGGCACGGACAACCACCTGTTCCTGGTGGACCTGACGCCCCAGGATCTCACCGGGCTCGACGCGGAGCGGTGCCTCGACCGGGCCGGGATCACGGTGAACAAGAACGCCATCCCCTACGAGACCCGAAGCCCCTTCGTCACGAGCGGCATCCGCATCGGCACGCCCATCGTGACGACCCGGGGCATGGGCCTCGCGGAGATGGAGATCATCGCGGACGCCATCGCCCGGGTGCTCGCCCGGTGCGGCGACGAGACCACCGAGGCCCAGGTGCGCGGCGAGATGCGGGAACTGTGCGGCCGGTTCCCCTTCTACCGCCACCTCCTGGACGGGGCGGCCTGAGCCGGGGAACCCGCTCCCCATAGCGGGCGGAGGGCGCACGGAGAGCCTGGGTCGGAGGCTCGCCGGCCGGATCCCGCTGGCGGGCGCCCGTGACCAATACGTTCAGACGCATTGCCGGGGGGCGGGTGGGGGACTGGTTCCGGCCGGGCGCGAGTGCGGCATCCGGCTTACGCTGCATCCGGCGCTCCAGCAGGCCCCATGTCCCCGACCGTGTCTATTGGGTCGCCGGAGGAATAGTAAGCGAGCGTTCTGGCGTCCCGGCCTTCTAACCCCCACACCCCGTCCACGACGACGCAACGAGGTTCACGATCATGCGTCCTTCCTGGCAGGAATACTTCACCGAGATCACCCGGCTGGTGGCGACCCGCTCCACCTGCACCCGCCGCAAGGTGGGAGCGATCCTCGTGAAAAACAAGCGGATCCTCGCCACGGGCTATAACGGCGCCCCCTCGGGGGTGGCCCACTGCCTCGACGTGGGGTGTCTGCGGGAGGAGATGGGCATCCCCTCCGGCGAGCGCCACGAGCTGTGCCGGGGGCTCCACGCCGAGCAGAACGCCATCCTCCAGGCGGCCCAGCACGGGGTGCGGATCGAAGGCTCCGACATGTACTGCACGAACCTCCCGTGCGTGATCTGCACCAAGATGATCATCAACGCCGGCATCCGCCGGGTGTACTACCTCCAGGGCTACTCCGATCCGCTGAGCCGGGATCTCCTGCGCAGCGCGGCGATCGACCTCGTGCCCCTCGGGGACCCCGAGGAGGGATGAGCGGTGCGCTGTCCGTTCTGCGGGGAACAGGAGGACCGGGTCATCGACTCCCGGGTGTCCCGGGAGGGTGAGGTGATCCGGAGGCGGCGGGAGTGCGTGGCCTGCGGCCGCCGGTTCACGACCTACGAGCGGGTCGAGGACATGCTGCCCCTGGTGGTCAAGAAGGACGGCCGCCGGGAGTCCTTCGACCGGCTCAAGATCCTCGCCGGCATCAAGAAGGCGTGCGAGAAGCGCCCCGTGTCGGCCGACAGCCTCGAGCGCATCGTCGACCGGATCGAGGCCCGCCTCCAGGAGGAAGGCCGGAAGGAGGTGCCGAGCCGGGAGATCGGGGAGGCGGTCATGGCCGAGCTCCAGGCCCTGGATCCGGTGGCCTACGTGCGGTTCGCCTCGGTGTACCGGGAGTTTCGCGGGGTGGACGAGTTCGTGGACGCCCTGCGCGAGTTCCTCGAGGGGCAGAAGGACGCGTGACCGAGGCCGCGGACCGCTTCTACATGGGCCTCGCCCTGGAGCTCGCGCGAAAGGGCCTGGGACGCACCAGCCCCAACCCGGCCGTGGGCTGCGTGGTGGTGCGGGACGGGCGCGTCGTCGGCCGGGGCTACCACCCCCGGGCCGGGGAACCCCACGCCGAGGTGTTCGCCCTCGAGGAGGCCGGACCGGCCGCCCGGGGGGCCGACCTCTACGTGACCCTGGAGCCCTGCTCCCACCACGGCCGCACCCCCCCCTGCGCCGACCGGATCGTGGCCGCCGGCGTCCGGCGGGTCGTGGCCGCCATGGCCGACCCCAATCCGGCCGTGGCGGGCCGGGGCTTCGACCGGCTCCGGGCCGCCGGCGTCCGGGTGGAGGTGGGGTTGTCGGAACCCGAGGCCCGCCGGCTCAACGAGGCCTTCTGCCTTTCCATCGTCGAGCGGCGGGCCTTCGTGCACCTCAAGCTCGCCGCCACCCTCGACGGCAGGACCGCCACCGCCTCCGGCGACAGCCGCTGGATCACCTCGCCCCAGAGCCGGGAACGGGTCCACCGCCTCCGGGACCGGTGCGGGGTCGTGGCGGTCGGGGTGGGCACGGCCGAGGCCGACGACCCCCGCCTGACGGTGCGGCTTCCCGGGCAGGCGGAGCGGCGCACGATCCGGGTGGTGCTGGACCCGCGGGCCCGCATCCCGGAAACGCTGTGGATGCTCTCCCCGGGGGAGGCGGCGTCGACCTGGATCGCCTGTGGCCCCGAGGCGCCGGCCGACCGAATCGGGGCCCTCGCGCGCCGGGGCGCCCGGGTGCTGCGGCTGCCCCAGGGGCCCCGGGGCCTCGACCTCCGGCGCCTGCTCGAGGAGATCTACGCCGCGGGGCGCATGGAGGTCCTGGTGGAGGGCGGGTCCGAGACCGCCCGCCGGTTTCTCGACGCCGGGCTGGTGGACCGGATCCACCTGTTCTATGCCCCGCGGCTCCTGGGGGGCCGGGACGCGGCGCCCATGCTCGGGGGAACGAGCCCGGAACGGATCGGCGAGGCCTGGCCCGTGGAGGACCTCGAATGCGAGCGGGTGGGCCCGGACCTCTACCTGACCGGCCGTCCGGGCCGACCTCCTCCGTCCCCGGGGCCCGGCGCCTCAGCGGCCTAGGCGAGAAGGGACACCCACCATGTTCACGGGCATCGTGCAAGACGTGGGAACGGTGCGGGAGATCTCGACCGTGCCGGGCGGCAAGCGGCTGCGGATCGCCACGGGCCTCGACACGGCCGATTTCGAGCTCGGGGAGTCCGTGGCGGTGGACGGCGTGTGCCTCACGGTCACCGAGATCGCCCCGGGCCGTTTCTCCGCCGACGCCTCCCCCGAGACCCTCGGCCGGTCCACCCTGTCGGCCCTGCGGCCCGGCCGCCGGGTGAACCTCGAGCGGGCGCTTCGGCTGACCGACCGCCTCGGGGGCCACCTGGTGCTGGGCCACGTGGACGCCACCGGCCGGGTCCTGGGGATCCGGACCGAGGGGGCGTTTCGGGTGGTACGGTTCGAGGCCCCGCCCGAGGTGGCCCGGTATCTCGTGGAGAAGGGCTCCGTGGCCGTGGACGGGGTGAGCCTCACGGTGTACGAGGTGAGCGCCGGCCAGTTCTCGGTGGCCGTGATCCCCCACACCTGGGACGCCACGGCGCTTGCCGACCGTGCGCCCGGCGACCCGGTCAACCTGGAGGCCGACATCCTGGCCAAATACGTCGAAAGGCTCCTCGGGGGCCGCACGGCCGACGGCGGGGTCACCTGGGACCTTTTGGCCCGGAGCGGTTTTCTGAAGTAAGATACTCGGTCGGTCCCCGCCCGTCCCCGGCCCCGCACGGGGGACGGGCCGGTGCCGACATCCCGGAGGTGCGGCGCGCCGCAGGTCGAAGGGCTTGCGGTTCGGGGGGAGGCCCTTTCGCGCCCCACCGCCCCATCCCGAACCCCATGGGGGCCGGTGCACCGGCCCCGCGCAGGACGTTCCCATGCCGATCGAACGCGTCAAGCAAGCCATCCAAGCCTTCCGGGAAGGCCGCATGGTCATCCTCGTGGACGACGAGGACCGGGAGAACGAGGGGGATCTCGCCATCGCGGCGGAAAAGGTGACCCCCGAGGCCATCAACTTCATGGCCAAGCACGGCCGGGGGCTCATCTGCCTCGCCATGACCGAGGAGCGGTGCGACTACCTGAAGCTCCCGCCCATGGTCAGCGACAACACGAGCCCGTTCCAGACCGCCTTCACCGTGTCCATCGAGGCCCGCCGGGGCGTGAGCACCGGGATCTCGGCCCACGACCGGGCCACCACCATCCTCACGGCCATCGCCGACGACACCCGGCCCGAGGATCTCGTGCGGCCCGGCCACGTGTTCCCGCTGCGCGCCCGCAAGGGCGGGGTCCTGGTCCGCACCGGCCAGACCGAGGGCTCGGTGGATCTGGCACGGCTCGCGGGCCTCAAACCCGCGGCCGTGATCTGCGAGATCATGAACGACGACGGCACCATGGCACGGCGGCCGGAGCTCGAGCGGTTCTCCCAGGAGCACGGCCTGCCCATCGTCACGATCGCCGACCTCATCGAGTACCGGCTGCGCACCGAGCGGCTCGTGCGCCGGTCGGCCGAGACCCGGCTGCCCACGGCCTACGGCGGCGAGTTCCGGGCCATCGTGTACGAGAACGACGTGGACGACTACCTCCACGTGGCCCTGGTCAAGGGCGAGGTGGCCGGGGACGATCCGGTGCTCGTGCGGGTGCACTCCGAGTGCCTCACCGGCGACGTGTTCGGGAGCCTGCGGTGCGACTGCGGCGACCAACTCCACCAGGCCATGCGGATGATCGCCGAGGAGGGGCGGGGCGCGATCCTCTACCTCCGGCAGGAGGGCCGCGGCATCGGGCTCGTGAACAAACTCAGGGCCTACGCCCTCCAGGACCAGGGCAAGGACACGGTGGAGGCCAACGAGGAACTGGGGTTCCAGGCGGACCTCCGGGAGTACGGGATCGGGGCCCAGATCCTCGTGGACCTGGGGATCCGCAACCTCCGGCTCATGACCAACAATCCCAAGAAGATCGTGGGCATCGAGGGGTACGGGCTCCGGGTGGTGGAACGGGTGCCCATCGAGATCCCGCCCCATCCCGAGAACGAACGATACCTCAAGACCAAGAAGGAAAAGCTGGGCCACTGGATCGACCCCGACCGCCGGGATCCCGGCCCGACCGACGCGTGAGGAGACGCCATGCCTGCTTTCATCGAGGGGAAGCTCACCAGCCAGGGTCTTCGGATCGCCCTCGTGGCGAGCCGGTTCAACAGCTTCGTCACCGACCGGCTCGTGGAAGGGGCCGTGGACGCGGTGGTCCGCACCGGGGGGGACCCGGACGCCATCCGGGTGTACAAGGTGCCGGGCGCGTTCGAGATCCCGCTCGTGGCCAAGAACCTCGCCACCTCCGGCCGGTTCGACGCGGTGGTGTGCCTGGGGGCGGTGATCCGGGGCTCGACCCCCCATTTCGACTACGTCGCCTCCGAGGTGGCCAAGGGGGTGGCCCTGGTCGCCCTGGAGACCGGCCTCCCGGTGACCTTCGGGGTGCTCACCACCGACACCCTGGAGCAGGCCATCGAGCGGGCCGGCTCCAAGGCCGGCAACAAGGGGTTCGAGGCGGCCATGGCGGCCATCGAGACCGCCAACCTCCTCCGGGCGGAGGGGTAAGGGGCTCCATGGGTGCCCGACGAGCGGCCCGGCGGGCGGCGCTGCAGGCGCTCTACGCCCTCGACCTCAACCCCGAGCAACCCCCCGTGGGGCTCGTGGAGCAGGCGATCGCCGAGGCCGGGGGGGACGCGGACCGCCCCTACGCCGAGGCCCTGGTGCGGGGGGCCTGGGAACGCCGCGACGAGATCGACGAGCGCATCCGGGGCGCAAGCCGCCGCTGGAGGCTCGAGCGGATGGACCGGGTGGACCGCAGCGTCCTTCGTCTCGCCACGTACGAGCTCCTGGCCTCCGCGGACGTGCCGGCCCCGATCGTCCTGGACGAGGCCGTGGAGCTCGCCCGGGAGTTCGGGACCGAGGACTCCCCCCGGTTCGTGAACGGCGTCCTGGACCGGATCGCCCGGGACCTCCGGCCCGGCGAGACCCGGCCGAGGGGGGCCCCGTGAGCGCGACCGCCCTGCCCGCCCTGACCGATGTGCTGGCCGCGTTCACCCAGCCCGCGGTGTTGGTGGACCGGTCCGGCCGGATCCTGTGGGGGAACCCGTCCTTCCGGGGGCTGTTCGGGGAGCAGCCCGCCCCCGAGAGCCTGGGGGAGTGGGAGGAGCGCTCGCCCCGGGACGGCGAGCCCCTCTGGGACGCGCTGGTGCGGAACCGCACCCTGGTGCGCCGGCTCCACACGGGCCGGGGCATCCAGCCGCTCCGGCTCAAGCTCGCGGCCCGCCCCGGGGGGGACGCCGTGGTCGTCCTGGCGAGCGCCGCGTCGGCCGAGGGCATCGAGGCCCTGCAGGAACGCACGGCCATCCTGGAGGCCGTGTTCGACAGCCTGAACGAGGGCGTTCTCGCCATCGACGCCCAGGAGCGGATCATCGCCCTTTCGCGCTCGGCCGAGCGGCTCACCGGGTTCGCCGAGGCCGAGGTGCTGGGCCAGATCTGCCGCGAGGTGTTCCAGGCGCCCCCGGGCACCGAGTGCCCGTTCCAGGCCATGATCCGAAGCGGCCAGGGGTTCCACCAGCGGGAGATGGTGCTGAAGGGCAAGGGCGGCCGGCCGCTCCACGTCTCCGTCAACGCCACCCCGCTTCGGGGCCGCGACGGCAAACTCGAGGGCGCGGTGGTGGTGCTCCGGGACCTCTCCGAGATCGACCGGCTGCGCTCGGAGCTCGCCGGCAGCGGCACCCGGCTCGGCATCGTGGGGAACCACCCCTCGATCCGCCGGGTCATCGAGAAGATCGAGACCGTGGCCCCGAGCGAGGTTTCCGTGCTGATCACGGGGGAGTCGGGCACCGGCAAGGAGCTGGTGGCCCGGGCCATCCACGACCTGAGCCCCCGCCGGGACAAGCCCTTCATCAAGGTGAACTGCGCCGCCCTGGCCGAGGGTCTCCTGGAGAGCGAGCTCTTCGGCCACGTGCGGGGCGCCTTCACCGGCGCGGTGCGCGACCGGCCCGGCCGGTTCGAGGCCGCCCACGGCGGCACCCTGTTCCTCGACGAGATCGGGGAAACCTCCCCGGCGCTCCAGGTGAAGCTCCTCCGGGTGCTCCAGGAGGGGGAGTTCGAGCGGGTGGGCGAGTCGGTCCCCCGCCGGGCCGACGTGCGCATCGTGGCGGCCACCAACAAGGACCTCCGGAAAGAGGTGGCCGAGGGCCGGTTCCGGGACGACCTCTTCTTCCGGCTGTGCGTGGTGCCGATCGAGCTCCCGCCGCTCAGGGAGCGGCGGGAGGACGTGCCCCTCCTGGCCGACCACTTCCTCAAGCGGCTCGCGCTCCGGGAGGGCCGGCGCAAGGTGTTCGCCTCGGCCGCCTACGGGATCCTGGAGCGCTACGCCTGGCCCGGCAACGTCCGGGAGCTCGAAAACGCCGTGGCCCACGCCTACGTGTGCTCCCCGGGCGACGTGATCCAGCCCGAGGCCCTGCCCGACCACATCCTCCGGGGCGAGGACCCCTTCGGGGGCACCGACCCCTACGCCGAGGAGCGCGAGCAGATCTACGCCGCCTTGGAGGCCACGGGCTGGAACAAGGGCGAGACCGCCAAACGCCTGGGCTGGAGCCGCACCACCCTGTGGCGCCGGATGCGGGACCTCGGCATCCGGGACACCCGCCGGAAGCCTCCCGCCTCCCCCTGAACCCCATTCCCCCTTTTTTCTCGAAAAATCGATCCGCCCCCCTCAAGCTCCTCCCCCCCCCGGCCGCTCCTCCTCCCCCCTATCCCCACCACCA
>CAZUYO010000013.1:0-21879 GCA_964624725.1 uncultured Thermodesulfobacteriota bacterium | reverse complement strand
CCGTGATGTCCTGGAACACCGGCTCCCGGTCGTTCTCCGACAGGATCCCCCGGCGCACCAGGTCCTCGGCCACGTCCGCGAGGCCCAGCTTCTCCAGGGTGCCGATGGTGGGGATCCCGTCCTGGGTCCAGCCCTTGAACGTGTAATAATCGCTCAGGACCTTCTGCTCCTTTTCCGGATCCCGGATCTGCCAGTGGTCCTCGGGGGGCCGCTCGTCCTTACGCCGCAACCCCCGGCGCACGTTGATCGCCCGCACCAGGTTGCGGTTCCGGCGTCCCAGGTTCCAGAGTTCGCGGGGCGTGAGTTCGATCCCGGCCGCCGCCCGGATGAAGGTGGGCAGGTTGAAGATGTGATACGGCGGCTGGCCCCCGAACTGGCCGCGGAACGACGACAGGAACGCGCACATCCCGATGGCGTCGTCGATGTAGTGCATGGTTTCGTTCCAGTCGCAGATGTGGACCGCGGCCTCCAGCGGCAGGTGGGTGCGGGGCTCCCACCCCAGGTACCACTTCTTGAACCGCTCCGGGGCCGCCTCCCATTTGCGCACGAACTCCTCCCGCTCCTTCTTGTCCGCGATCGGCACCTGGGGGAACGACCCCTCGATCTGGGTGATGTTCATCTTCTCGCCGGTCGCGTACATGAGGAAGTACGGGAAGTTGATCATCTTGAGCTTGATGGGGACCTGCTCGAACTTCTTCATCGTGTTGTGGTCGAACTTCTCGGCGCCCCGGCCGATCTGGCGGGCGGCGTGATAGACGCCGTTGGCGAGCGCGTCGCCCACCCCCTCGCGCCGCACGATCTTCTCCACCAGGTAGAAGAACCGCTCCCCGTTGTCCTCGGGGAACCCGGGCAGGTCCTCGTCGGTCAGGATCCCGTTGTCGTAGAGCTCCACGGCGAAGGCGAGCACCTGGGGCGTCGAGAACCCGTCGAGCCCGTAATCCTGGGTGACCCCCAGGATGTCGTAGTTGAAGTCGATCTCCTTAAACGCCGCCATGGCGTAGGTGAGCTTGCTGTAGCACTTCTGGAAGTAGGTCTGGCGGCCCGGCACCTTGATGGCCTGGTGGCAGTCCTTGGGGCAGTTGTAGCAGCCGGTCCACCGCAGCCGGACGCTCTCGGAGATCTTCTTCCAGCGCTCCTCGCGCTCCTTGTTCCAGAAGCCCTTGATCCGCTTGCGGGCGTTGCCCCAGGCGAAGTTGTTGACGTGGAACTCCTCGTCGTCCTCGTGGGCCATGATGTCGCCCGTGTAGGGGTTGTCCCCGATGGCCTTGAACATGTCGATGGACAGCTTGAAGAGTTCCTCGGGATGGGCGATCTGGATGTCCTTGGTGCCCCGCACCGCGATGGCCTTGAGCTTCTTGGCGCCCATGACCGCCCCCACGCCGCGGGAGGCGCTGCCGCTCGCCGACTCGATGGTGGCCATGTACACCCGGTTTTCCCCCGCCAGGCCGATGGCGGCCACCTGGGCCTCGGGCTGCCCGAGCTCCTCGCGGATCATCTTGGTGACGGTCTGGGGCCCCTTGCCGAGAAGGTGGCGGGCGTCCCGGAGCTCCACCGTGTCGTTGTGGATCCACAGGTACACCCAGTCGGGCGACTCCCCGGTGAACACGATCTGGTCGTAGCCCGCCTGCTTGAGCTCCGGGCCGAAAAAAGCCCCGAAAATCGAGTGCGCGAACAGGTTCGTCTGGGGCGAGATCGTGTTCACCATGGTCCGGTTCGCCCCCGGCACCGGCGTTCCCACCAGCAGGCCGGCCGTGAAGATGAGAAGGTTCTCGGGGTCGAAGGGCTGGACCTCCGGCCCCACGCGGTCCCAGAGGATCTTCGCGGCGGTGCCCTGGCCGCCCAGGAACATCTCGGTCCATTTCGGGTCGGTGGGCACCTTGGCGATGGTGCCCTTCGTCAGATCCACCTCCAACCGAAACCCGGTCTCGGCGTACCTCATGGCTCGTTCCCTCTCCGGTGTGTCGGTATCTTCCAAGGGCCGTTTCTGACGGGTCACCCTCTCCCGGCACTCCGCCCGCGGGGCCAAAGATAGCAAGGGGCGTGCCAGTGCCCCGCCGGGCCAAATCCGTGCGGCACGGTGGGGGGGAACCCCCGCGGGCGCCGGGGGGGCGTGCCGAGCGGTAAAACTTAACCGAGTTCGGGGTGAACTCTGATCGAGCCGGGCCCGCCGAAAACGCAAAAAAGGCGCCGCGGGCGCGGCGCCTTTCCCCGGGCGCGGGCGGACCGGGCCCCCTACACCTCCCGCTCCAGGTTGATCGTGCGCGACGGGGCGAACCCGTTGGCGCTGAAAAACCGGATCAGGCGGGAGTCGTCCCAGTTCACCAGGGTGTTGATCCGTTCCACGCCGAGCTTGCGCAGGTGCGCGATGAGCTCGTCGATCAGTTTCTGCCCCACCCCGAGCTTCTGGTGGTCGGGGTCCACCCCGATCGTGTCGAGGGTGGCGCCCTCCCGGGAGATGCCGTACTGGCCGATGTAGAGCTCGGCCATCACGAACCCGATGAGCGTTCCGTCCTCGGTTTCGGCCGCAAGCGATACGGGCACGTAGTCGGGCGAACCGAAGAGCTTTTCGAACTTGGTCTGGTAATACTCGCGGCGGGGAGCGCCGGACACCTTTTCGTCGATGGCTACGACCGCGTCCAAGTCCTTGGCCTCGAGAAACCGGATCCGGAAGGGCGTCGTGCTCATGGCCTCTCCTCTTCTGTCGGCGGGTTCACGTGGGCGGGGAACCCAGTGTGCCAGGTCGGCCCGCCTTCGCAAGCCGCGGGCGGGTGCCGGCGGTCACCGGCCGGAGGGCGCCCCGTTCGGTACGATCCGCTCCGGGTGGGCGTACGCCAGGAACCCGGCGCCCTTGGCCCGGCCGAGAAGGGTGATGCCCATGTCCCGGGCCCGGAGCACCGACTGGTGGGTGGGCACGCTCCGGGAGAGGACCACCGGGATCCCCGCCCGCCGGGCCTTGTGCAGCACCTCGGACGAGGTGCGCCCGGAGCTCAGGAGGAGGCACCGGGCGAGATCGACCCCCCGGAACAGGGCGTCGCCGATGGCCTTGTCCACGGCGTTGTGCCGGCCCACGTCGTCGAACCACCGCTCCGGCAGTTCCCCCTCCAGGCTCACGGCGCCGGTATGGATGCCCCGGGTTCGGCGGTAATGGGGCGAGGCGCCCTGGAGGGCCCGGGCGAGGTCGTCGATCCGGGCCGCCGGAACCCGCAGCGGGGAGTCCAGGGGGCGGCGGCCGGCGAGTTCCGCCACGGTGGCGAACATGACCCCTTTCCCACACCCGGAGGTGTAGACCCGCTTCCCCAGGAGTTCCACGTCCGGGGTGCGGGCGACCGTGCACTCCACCTTCCAGCGGGTAGGGTCCACCGACCACTCCCGGAGCTCCTCCGGCCCCCGCACCACGCCGGCCGAGAACAGGAATCCGAGAACCAGGCTCGGGATCTCGGTCGGCGTGCACAGGAGGGTGGCGACCTCGACGCCGTTGGCCTCGACGGTCAGCGGCACCTCGGACGGCACGTGGACCGTCTCCTCCCGGGCGCCGGCATCGGTGAACCGCACGGCCTTGAACTCCACGACCGCGCCGAGTTCTTCCCCTTGGCTCATCTCGTGTCCCAACGCGTTTGCGGCCCCGAGGACTAGGGGACCGGGTATTCCAGGCTGAGCCGCTGGCTCGGCACGAACCCCATATGGCCGAAAAACTTCAGGAGTCCAAAATCCTTCCAATCGACCAGGGTATAGATCCGCTCCACCCCGGCCGCCCGCATGTTGGCCCGGAACTGGTCGAACAGGGCGCCGCCGACCCCCCGGTCCTGAAACGCGGGGTCGACCCCGAGGGTGTCGACCACGGCGGAGTTCTCCGGGATCCCGAACTCCCCGAAGAACAGGGTGCCCATGAGGAACCCCACGATTCTGCCGTCGGCCTCGGCCACCAGCGAGGCGTTGATCTGGGCCTCCTTGAGGCCCGCCACCTCGAACCGGTGGCGGTAGTACTCGTCCCGGCGGTTGCCGGTGATCCTCTCGTCGATCGCGACCACGGCGTCGAGATCCTCGGGCCGCATCAACCGCACCGTGACCTCCAGGCCCATCTGCTCGCTCCTTGGTTGTGGCACCGCGGCCGGGGGGCCACGGCCTTCCCCGAGGCGGGTGGGATCGGCCCCCGTGGGGCTTACGGGGCGTTTCGCGGTCGGGTGAACACCGCCCGGTAGTGCTCCGCACCCCCGTCCGCGTCGAAGCACGACGAGCAGCCGGTCGCGTCGGCCCGGCACACCGTGAGGGCCGGCACGAGGCGCACCTCGAACCCCAGGGACCGATAGGTCTCCACGATCTCGCTCAGGCGCGGCTCGCACGCGATGTTTCTGCGAACCCAGCCCTCGCGCTCCAGCCGGGAGACCTCGGACGCGCTCTCTCGGTTCGGTGGGCACTCTCGCTTCGTCATGGCGCTCCGAGTCGCGAAACCCCGCCTCCTCCGGGAGGCCGGAGGGCGGATGCCCCCCTGGCCGGCCCCGGGCGAGGCCGGCGGACGCCCGTCACGCGGCGGCGGGGGCCTCGCCCCGGCGTTTGAGGAACAGGGCGTGGGCGAACAGCGCGGCCCCCAGCGCCCCCGCGATCTGCGTGTCGTAGCGGGAGGGCAGGGCCTTCACCCCGAGGATCTCCTCGATGCGGCGCACCACCCCGATGTTCTTGGAGATCCCGCCGGTGACGAAGAAGTCCGGCTCCACGCCGACCCGTTGGAGCAAGGTCGCCACCCGCTCCGCCATCGCCCGGCAGTACGCGGCAATGACCTTGTTCTTGCTCCAGCCCTCCTTGAGTCGGGCCATGGCCTCGGTCTTGGCGAACACCACGCAGACGTTCGAGACGCCCGGGGGCTCCTGGTCGATGTCGAACGACCGCGGACCCAGTTCCTCGACGGGGACCTCCAGGAGGTCCGCGATCACCTCCATGCCCCGGCCGGTGCCCGCGGCGCACTTGTCGTTCATCAAGAAGTTGACCACCCGGCCCTGCTCGTCGATCCGGATGGCCTTGCAGTCCTGTCCGCCCATGTCCAGGATGGTCCGGACCGTGGGGCCTCCCATGTGGTGGGCCCCCCGGCCGTGGCACGCGATCTCCGTGATCGCCTTGTCGGCGAAGGGCAGGTTCACCCGGCCGTACCCGGTGCTCACCACGTAGTGGAGGTCGTCGAGCTTGAGCCCGGTGGGGCGAAACACCGCGTCGAGGGCCCGCTGGGCCGACTCGAGCGATCCGCCGGTGGTCCGCACCGTCGAGTACGCGTACAGTTCGCCGTCGAGGCAGACCACCGCCTCGGAGCTGACGCTGCCCACGTCGATCCCGAGGGTGACCACCCGGGCCTCCTTCCAATGGCGTTCCGGGGCGACCCAAACGCCTTCGCTCCAACGCCAGTACTCGGGGCGATCGTTCATTCCACGTCCTTGTTGGGCCGCCGTTCACGCGGCCCGTTCGGCGGCCACGATCGCGGCGCCCACCGCGTCGGCCAGCTCCGGCGCCTCGGGGATCAGGATCCGGTCCACCTCCAGCTTCTCCTTGAGGCACCGGACGAACCCCCGGTTTCGGGCGAGTCCGCCCAGGAGAACCACCTCGCCCTCGAGCTTCACGCGCCGGGCCGTGGCCGAAACCCGGGTGGCGATCGCGTCGTTCACCGCGTACGCGATGTCCCGGCGATCCACCCCGGAGTGCATGAGGCCCACCACCTCGCTTTCCGCGAACACCGTGCACTGGGCGTTCATGGCGATCCGGGTGGTGCTCTGGAGGCTCTTCTCGCCGAACTCCTCCAGGGTCATCCCCAGGGCCCGGGCCATGGACTCCGTGAAGCTGCCGGAGCCTGCGGCGCACTTCTCGTTCACCGCGGAGTCGAGTACCCGGCCCGCGCCGTCGGTCTTGACCGCCCGGCTTTCCTCGGCGCCCACCTCCACCACCGTGACGGCGCCCGGGAAGAAGAAGTTCGCGGCCCGCGCCGCGGCCGTGATGTCGGTCACCGTGCTGTGGGCCTCTTCCACCAGGGCCCTGCCGGCTCCCGTGGCGGTGATGTGCGCCACCGCGTCCGGGGAGACCCCGGCGGCCAGCAGGGCGTCTCGGAGGAGGGCGGAGGCCCGGCGCGCCGGCTCGGCCCCGGCGGTGTCGAGGGCGCGTCCCACGATCTCCCCGTCCCGGAGCACGGCCACCTTGATGGTGCGGCTACCGATGTCGATGCCTGCTGTGATCACGCTGCGCCTCCCCGAGGCTCGGCCGCCGGTCGCCCGTCCCCGCCGGGCGGTGGTGGCCCGGGCACGGTCCCCCGTGCGCCCCCAAGGCCCCGGCGCGAACGAGAGGTGTGTCGTCCCGTGAGGCAATCGCCGTGCCATCGGCACCCCGCCCTCCCGGGGACCGGAAGATCGCGGCCGTGGGGGGGCGCGTTGCCCGGCGGCGGGGCGTCGGGCACCGTGCCCCGTCGGGCCCAACACCCGGCCGCGTTTTCTTCTGGTTCGGGGGAACCGCTAGGGATCGGGCGGGGAGGCGGCCGGATGCCCGGACGCGCCGGCGGCGGCGCCGGGGCCCCGCCCCCCGGCCGTCCGGGGACCCGGCGGGGCGGGGCCGCGGCGGGAGCCTCCCGTCGTGGACGCCTCGATGAATGTCCACCGAGGGGATGGTGAAAAATGAACGGTTTTCCCGTTCCTCAGTCGAAGATGTTCTTCCCGTAGAAGATCTCCGTGATCTCCCGCTCCAGGAGGTTTCGGATCATCTCCCGTTCCTCCGCGGGACGCTCGGCCTCGGAGTCCCCGAACAGGAACCGGTCGAGTTCCAGGTCGCGGAGCATCATCTTGGTATGAAAGAGGTTCTCCTGGTAGATGTTGATGTCCACCGTGTGGTACTCGGCCAGGATCCCGGGATCGATGAACTCCTGGATGGACCGGATGTCGTGGTCGAGAAAGTGCTTCCGGCCGTCCACGTCCCGCGTGAATCCCCGGACCCGGTAGTCGATCACCACGACCTCCGACTCGAAGCTCCGGATCAGGTGGTTCAGGGCCCGCAAGGGGGAGATCTTTCCGCAGGTGCTCACATCGATGTCCACCCGGAACGTCGAGATCCCGCTCGACCCGTCCGACTCGGGATAGGTGTGGGCCGCAAGGTGGCTCTTGTCCAGGTGGGCGACGTGCGCCTGGGGTGTGGGAACGTTCACGGGTTCCTCGGCCACGAGCACCGTCACCGAGGCGCCCATCGGGTCGTAGTCCTGGCTGGCCAGGTTCAGGATGTTGGCCCCGATGATGTCGGCCACCTCGGTGAGGATGCGGGTCAGGCGCTCGGAGTTGTACTCCTCGTCGATGTACTCCAGGTACTCCCGCCGAGCCTGGGGACTGCGCGCGTAGGAGATGTCGTAGATGTTGAACGACAGGCTCTTGGTCAGATTGTTGAAGCCCTGGAGCTTGATGGGCCCGGCAGGTCGTTTCACGGGTCGCCTCCGTCGGAGCCGCCGCCGGTTTCGAGGCGGCGCAGTTGGGCCTCCGAAAAACCCAGGTAATGCCCGATCTCGTGCACGAGCGTGTCGCGGATCACCGCCTCCACCGAAAGGCCCCGGTCCCTGGCGTACCGCTCGATGGGGCGCTGGAACAGCACGATGCGGTCGGGGAGGGTCCCGCTCAGATCGTGGGTCCGCTCCGGCAGGGGCCACCCCTGGTAGAGACCCAAGAGCCCCCACCGGTCGGGGATGCCCATCTCCTCCAGCGTCTCCCGGTCGGGCCAGTCCTCCACCCAGATGGCCACGTTGTGCAGGCGCGACAGGAGGTTCCCCGGCAGCGACTCCAGTTGGGCCTCCGCGATCTGTTCGAAGCGTTTCCGGTCCATCGTCCCTTCCGCAGAAACGCGCAAGTCTACGGGGGAGGACCGCGCCGGTCAACGCCGAATGTCGAACCCCTCTGGGGGTGGCCCCCTTTCTGCAAAACGCCGACTGGGCTACCATGGCCCCGTTCGGAAGGAGCGGGCCGGGATCCGGTGGGCCGCGGCGCCCGGCCTGTTCGCAAGAACAATGACTTCTGCCGCTGTGATACGGTGAGCCGCGGTCGTCTGGATCACGGGACCGGAGACCGCGAGGCCGGCGACCGTGGACCGAAGTGACTCGGAAGGAGGGACGGGAATGAAGCGCTGGATCGTTGGGGTCGCGAGCGCGGCTCTCCTGGGGGTGACGTGGGGGTGCGCCCCGAAGGCGGTGATCCTGAATCCGGGCCCGGTGCCCATGCAGGCCGAGCCGGGGTGGGCCGACACGGCGGCGGCCTGGTCGCTTTGGGTCCGGGGCGCCCAGGATGCGCGTCCGCCCGAGAAGGCGGGCCAGCGGGTGGGGGTGCTCTACACCCGGTTCGAGCAGACCCCGCAGGACGTCTTCCTGGAAACCCACCCGGCCGAGTACGTGGCCGAGCAGTTGCGCCGCTACCTCCTTCACCGCGGGCTCGAGGCCTCGTCCCAGGAGAAGGCGCGGATGCTCGTGGACGTGGAGCTCCAGGAGTTCGCCTTGGAGGAGGTGCCCGGGGCTCTGCTGGACGAGGTGGGGGTGCGGGTGGCCTACACCGTGTCCTTTGTGGAGCCCAACGGGACCGTGCTGGCGAAGGTGAAGGTCGAGGCCCAGAACCGCGTCAAGGTGCCGGTCAACGCCGAGCGGCGGGCCGAGCAGGCGTTCCGCGAGGCGCTCCTCGATACCTTCCGGGCTCTGGACCAGAGCGAGGAGTTCCGGAAGGTGCTCGGGCGGCTGGGTGGCTGAGGGGGCCTGCGCCGGGGCCCCTCGCCCTTGATCGGACCCGACCGGAGACCGATGCGCCAAGAGGGAGGTCGCATCGCGCCTCGTTTCGTCTTGTACGAGAGGGCCGGCAGGGCCCTCTCCGACTTTTTCGCCCAATGGACGGGGGCCTTTTGCCGCCGGTGCCTCGAGGTGACCCGCCGGGCCCACCCCGGCGACCCGGCGGCCGACGTGGAGCTCCTGGAGGGGCGCTTCCCGGGGTGCTGCCAGGCGGGCGTGGCGGACGGGCACTGGATCCCGGGGTTGGGGGAGGAGGGCCGGTTCCCCCCCGAGTTCGTGGAGGGCCTGGAGGCCCGGCGCCGGCGCGTCTGCCCGGTCCGGCCCGACCCGCCGGCGTACCGTTTGCGTGAGAGGGCGACGGGCCGCATCGTCCGGGGGGTGGGATGCGCGTACCTGGGGCCCGCCGGCTGCCGGCTCGGCCCGTGGAAGGCGCCCCTGTGTTTCGGGTTTCTGTGCCGGGAGCCGGCCCGGGCGCTCGCCGAGGCGGTGGGAATGGACCCTCCCCCGTCGGACACCGACGATGCGGCCGGGGCGCGGGAGGTGTTTCGGGCCGTGGTGTTCGGGGCGCCGGAAGAGGCCCTGGCCCGCGTGGAGGATCTGGAACGGAGATTGCATTCGTGGGCGGCCGTCCTCCGGGAACGGTTCGGGGACGGCGAGGGGGTGTACGCCCGGTGGTCGGGACGTCGATAGTCGGCAGGTTCCCGCAGCCTGCCGCTTGACACGCTTGTGATCGTTTTCATACGCTGCGCCGCCTGCGCCCCCGGGGGAAGGGGTCCGTCCTTTACCGTTTCGCCGAGTCCTCGTTTCATTTCGCTTGAAAAAGGTGGGTCATGGCCGCGTTGGCGCTCCTCTTCCTCAGCGCCGTGCTCGTGAACAATTTCGTTTTGGCGCGGTTCCTGGGGATCTGCCCCTTCCTCGGCGTGTCGAAGCGCACCGAGACCGCCGTCGGCATGAGCCTGGCGGTGCTCTTCGTGATGACCGTGGCCGGGGTGGTCACCTGGTTCCTCCAGACCCTCGTCCTCGTCCCCCTCGGCCTCGAATACCTCCAGACCATCGCGTTCATCCTGGTCATCGCCGCCCTGGTGCAGCTCGTGGAGATGGTGGTCCAGTACGTGAGTCCCGCGCTGTACCAGGCGCTCGGCATCTTTCTGCCCCTGATCACCACGAACTGCGCCGTGCTGGGCCTGGCCGTCTTGAACGTCCAGCGAGGGCACGGCTTTCTGGAAACCGTCGTGTTCAGCGTGGGGGCGGCCCTGGGGTTCGGGCTCGCCCTGGTTTTGTTTTCGGGGATCCGGGAACGGCTCGACCTGGCCGACGTGCCCCGGCCGTTTCGGGGCACGGCGGTGGCCCTGGTGACGGCGGGGTTGTTGTCCCTGGCGTTTCTCGGGTTCGCCGGGCTGGTGAAGCAGTGAGGGCCGTGCCGTGATCGCCGCCGTCGCCGTGCTGGGAGCGCTGGGGGGCCTGGCCGCCCTGGGCCTCGCCGTGGCCAGCCTCAAGTTCCGGGTGGAGGTGGACCCGCGGGTCGAGGAGGTGGAGGGGATCCTGCCGGGGGTGAACTGCGGCGCCTGCGGATACGCGGGCTGCTCGGCCCTGGCGAAGGCCCTGGTGGCCGGCGAGGCCCCGCCCACGGCCTGCATTCCCGGGGGGGCGGATGTGGCCAAGGCGGTGGCCCGGATTCTCGGGGTGGAGGCCGGCGAGGCCGTGAAGCGGGTCGCCGTGGTGCACTGCAAGGGGGCGCCCGCCGCGGCGCCCGACCGGGGCGAGTACCTGGGGATCCCCGACTGCCGCGCGGCGGCCCTCGTGGGCGGGGGGCCCAAGCGGTGTGCGTACGGGTGCATGGGGCTCGGCACCTGTGAGCGGGTCTGCCCCTTCGACGCGATCCACGTCGGCCCCGACCGGATCGCCCACGTGGACCGGGAGCGGTGCACCGGGTGCGGGGCCTGCGTGGGGGCCTGCCCCAAGCGGATCATCGATCTTGTTCCCGCCGACCGCTGCGTGTACGTCCGCTGCACCAACCCCCACCGGGGCAAGGCCGTCACGGCCGTGTGCTCCGTGGGGTGCATCGGGTGCCGGCGGTGCGAGAAGACCTGCCCCTTCGACGCGATCTCCATGGACCGGGATCTGGCGCGGATCGACCCGGCCAAATGCACCTCCTGTGGGCTGTGCGCCACCGTGTGCCCCACCGGGAACATCGACGACCTGGTCGAGGTGCGCTATCGGGCCCGGATCGACGAGACCGCCTGCATCGGGTGCACCAAGTGCGCCAAGGTGTGCCCGGTGGACGCGATTGCGGGGGAGCGCAAGAAGCCCCATCGGGTGGACCCCGAGCGGTGCATCGGGTGTTCCCAGTGCCTGGAGGCGTGCCCGGTGAACGCGATCCATGAGGGCGAACCCCTGGTGCGGGGCGAGGGGGAGGCGGCGTGATGGCGGCGCGCACGTTTCCCCTGGGCGGGGTCCACCCGCCGGACGAGAAACACCGGACCGCGGCCAAACCGGTGGAGCGGGCGCCCCTGCCCGAGCTTCTCGTGGTGCCCCTGAGCCAGCACATCGGGGCCCCGGCCCGGCCGGTGGTGAAGCGGGGCGACCGGGTGTTGGCGGGCCAGGTGGTGGGGGAGGCGACCGGGTTCGTCTCGGTGCCGGTGCATGCCCCCACCTCGGGGAAGGTGGTGCGGGTCGATGCCGCGCCCCATCCCCTGGGCCCGCCGCAGCCGGCGGTGTTCCTCGAGCCGGACGGCGAGGACGCCTGGGTCGATCTGCCCGGACCCCTGGACGCCGGGGCCGATCCCGACGAGATCCGGCGGCGGATCCAGGAGGCCGGCATCGTGGGGATGGGGGGCGCCACGTTCCCGACCCACGTCAAGCTCTCCCCGCCCCCGGAGTTCCCCATCGACACCGTGATCCTGAACGGGGTGGAGTGCGAGCCGTACCTCACGGCCGACCACCGGCTCATGCTGGAGGAGCCCGAACGGATCCTCCAGGGCCTGCGGATCATCCTGTCGGTGTTCGGCCTGGAGAAGGGCTTCATCGGGATCGAGGAGAACAAGCCGGACGCCATCGATCTCCTCGGCCGGAAGGCCCGCGAGGCCGGGTTCGCCGAGGTCGTGCCCCTCCGGGTGAAATACCCGCAGGGGGCGGAAAAGCAGCTCATCAAGGCCGTCACCGGGCGCGAGGTGCCTTCGGGGCAGCTCCCCATGGCCGTGGGGGCCGTGGTCCAGAACGTGGGCACGGCCGCGGCCATCTGGGACGCCGTGTCCGCGGGCCGCCCGCTCGTGGAGCGGATCACCACGGTCACCGGCGACGGGGTCCGGGAGCCCAAGAACCTCCGGGTGCGGATCGGCACCCCGGTGCGCCACCTGATCGAGGCCGCGGGGGGCCTCCGGGACGAGCCCGGGAAGCTCGTCCTCGGGGGGCCCATGATGGGGATCGCCCACCACGACCTGGACGTTCCCGCGGTCAAGGGCACCTCGGGGGTGCTGGTGCTGCCCCGCGGCCGGGTGCGCACCGCCCCGGAGGGGCCCTGCATCCGGTGCGGCCGGTGTGTCACCGCCTGCCCCATGGGGCTGTCGCCCACCACCCTGCGGGCCCTCATCGCCCGGGATCTGGTGGCCGAGGCCGACGAATGGAACGCCCTGGACTGCATCGAGTGCGGATCGTGCGCGTTCGTGTGCCCCTCGGCGATCCCGCTCGTGCAGGCCATCCGCGAGGCCAAGGGCCGCGTGATGGCCCGCCGCCGGAAGGCCGGTTCGTAGCGGCGGGAAGGCGAGTAGGCGAGTAGGCTGGAAGGCTGGAAAGCTGGGAAGCTGGAAAGCTGGGAAGCGCCTCCGGGGCCCCGCTAGGCCTGGGGGTGGCTGTCGGGGCCTGGCCCGGTGTGGGAGCGGCGTCCACGCCGCGATCCGGGCCTAAGGGCTGAAGGAAAGGGCGCAGAGGCTTGGACATCGCTCCCACGGGTTAAGGGCCCGCGATAACGAGTGACCCGTCCGGGATTTTGGCCTCCTAGCGTCCCAGCCTCCTGGCATCCCAGCGGGAGCTACAGCGAAATACGACCTCCGTTCCCCTAAGGATTTGGGACCGTGAGCAACCCCAACGACCCCAAATGGATCCTGTCGTCCTCGCCCCACGTGTTCGAGGGCGAGTCCACCGCCCGGATCATGTGGCAGGTGGTCGCGGCGCTCGCGCCCGCGGCCCTTTGGGGCGTGTACGCCTTCGGGCCCAGGGCCCTGTGGGTGATCGGGTGGTGCGTGGTGGGCGCGGCCCTGGCCGAGGAGGTCTCGGTGCGGCTCCGGGGCCGGCCGAGCGCCCTTGGCGACGGGTCGGCCGTGCTCACGGGACTCCTTCTGGCCCTGAACCTTCCCGCCACGAGCCCCTGGTGGATGGCCCTGGTGGGCGGTGCCGTGGCGATCCTCCTGGGCAAGCAGGTGTTCGGGGGCCTGGGCCAAAACCCGTTCAACCCGGCGCTCGTGGCCCGGGTGTTCCTGCTCGTGTCGTTTCCGGTGGCCATGACCGACTGGCGGATCCCGGGGGGCGCGCTCGCCGACGCGGTCACGGCGGCCACGCCCCTGGGGGCGGCCAAGACCGCGGTGGCGACCCACGGCGTCCTGGGGGACGCCCTGGCGGGGATCCCCTGGTGGAAGCTGTTCGCGGGTCTCCAGCCCGGGAGCCTCGGGGAGGTGTCGGAGCTCCTGCTCCTCCTGGGGGCCGCCTACCTCCTGTGGCGACGGATCGTGACGTGGGAGATCCCGGTGGCGTTCTTGGGGACCCTCGCGCTGGTCACGGGGTTGGCTTGGGCGGCGCGGCCCGAGGCCGTGCTCCCCCCCTGGACCCAGCTCGTCACCGGCGGGGCGGTGCTCGGGGCCTGTTTCATGGCCACCGACATGGTCACGAGCCCGTTGACCGCCCGGGGGCGGTGGATCTTCGGCGCCGGGTGCGGCCTCCTCACGGCGGTGATCCGGCTGTGGGGGGGATACCCCGAGGGGGTGAGCTTCGCGATCCTCCTGATGAACGCGGTGGTTCCCCTGATCGACCGGTTCACCCGGCCCCGGAAGTTCGGCTGGGTGGCCCAGGCAAAGGGGGCGTCATGAGGGACATGGTCCGGATGGTCGGGGTGCTCACCGCCGTGTGCGTGGTGGCCGCCCTGGGGCTCGCCAAGGTCTACGACCTCACGGAGGAGCCGATCCGCGAGGCCCTGCGCCAGGAGCTCCTGCGGGCCGTGCGGGCGGTGCTCCCGGAGTTCGACAACGACCCGGCCGCGGAGGCCCGGCAGATCGACGGCCGCACCTTCTACCTGGCCCGCAAAGGCGGCGAGCCGGTGGGGGCCGCCACCGAGGCGGCCTCTCCCGAGGGGTACGGCGGGTGGATCCGGGCCCTGGTGGGGGTGGACCGGGACGGCCGGGTCACCGGGGTGGTGATCCTGCAGCACGCCGAGACCCCCGGGCTCGGGGCCAAGGCGGCGGACCCGGGGTACCTGGCCCAGTTCAAGGGCAAGGGCCTTCGCGACGCCAACTGGGCGGTGAAAAAGGACGGGGGCGACTTCGATCAGATCACGGGGGCCACCATCACCCCCCGGGCCCTCGTCAAGGGCATCCGGGAGGCCCTGGAGGCCTTCGAGGCCGCCAAGGCGCGGCTCTTCGCCCCCGGAGGTGCGGGATGAGCGCCGTGATTCCGGGGCCTGGGCTTCCCATCCTCCCGGCCCCCCAGCTTTCTCGCTTCCCAGCTTCCTAGCTTCCCAGCTTTCTCGCTTCCCCGCGGAAATCCGCCATGAGCCTTGTGCAACAGTTTTGGAAAGGCATCACCAAGGAGAACCCCACCTTCCGGCTGGTCCTGGGCATGTGCCCCACGCTGGCCGTGACCACCGAGGCCATCAACGGCATCGGCATGGGGCTCGCGACCACGTTCGTGCTCCTGTGCTCCAACGCCGTGGTGAGCCTCGTCCGAAACGTCATCCCGGCCAAGGTCCGGATTCCGGCGTACATCGTGGTGATCGCCACCTTCGTGACCGTGGTGGACCTGGTGATGAACGCCTACGCCCACGAGCTCCACAAGGCCCTGGGGGTGTTCATCCCGCTGATCGTGGTGAACTGCATCATCCTGGGGCGGGCCGAGGCCTTCGCCTCCAAACACCCCCTCCTTCCCTCGGTGGCCGACGGCCTGGGCATGGGCCTGGGGTTCACCCTGAGCCTGACGCTGCTCGGCAGCATCCGGGAGATCCTGGGCAACGGCACCTGGTTCGGGCTGCCCCTTTTGGGGCAGGGGTTCCAGCCGGTGATCGCCATGATCCTTCCGCCGGGCGCGTTCATCACGCTGGGTATTTTGCTGGCGTGCATCAACGCATGGGAGGGCCGAACGGCCCGACGGGCGTGAGGAATGTCCGGCAGTTTCAAAACCTTACAGGATTCGTGCCGGTTTGAACGCCGGTTTTGTGCTTGACAGCGCAAAAAGGGCCCAAGTAGCATACCGCGCGCCTTGTACCGGGGATTCACAAAGTGAGGCGGCCCCGGGGTTCCCCGGGGGGCCAGGGAGGATGGGATGCTCCAAAATTACGTTCCGATCCTGATCCTGTTCCTGCTGGCGGCCGGGTTCGGCCTGGGTACGGTCCTGATCTCGTCGGTGCTGGGGCCCCGCCGGCCCGACGCGGAGAAGCTCTCCACCTACGAGTGCGGGATGGAGGTGGACCCCGGCGCCCGCCAACCCTTCGACGTGAAGTACTACCTGGTCGCCATGGCGTTCCTGGTGTTCGACGTCGAGGTGGTGTTCCTGTACCCCTGGGCCGTCAAGTTCAAGGCCCTCGGGCTCTTTGGGTTCGTCGAGATGCTGGTGTTCCTGTTCATCCTCCTGGTGGGCTACGCGTACATCTGGAGGAAAGGAGTGCTGGAATGGGAGTAGAGACCAAGCTGCCCCCGGTCCTGGTGACGAACCTGGAGAAGCTGGTCGGCTGGGCCCGGAAGAACTCGATCTGGCCCGCCACCTTCGGGCTCGCCTGCTGCGCCCTCGAGATGATGGTGGCCTCCTCGGCCTCCTACGACATCGCCCGGTTCGGGGCCGAGGTGTTCCGCCCGTCCCCCCGCCAGTCCGACCTCATGATCGTGGCCGGCACCGTCACGAAGAAGATGGCGGCCATGGTGCAGAAGATCTACCGCCAGATGCCCGAGCCCAAATGGGTCATCGCCTACGGCACCTGCGCCTGCTCGGGCGGCATCTTCAACGTGTACAACACCGTGCAGGGGGTGGATCAGTTCCTGCCCGTGGACGTCTATGTGCCCGGGTGCCCGCCCCGGCCGGAGCAGCTCCTGGCCGCGCTGATCAAGCTCCAGGACAAGATCGCCCAGGAGAAGTTCTCCGACCGGCCCGACACCGCCGCGGCCGCCGGGTAGGGCGGGGGCCGGAACCTTCCCGTTCCAGGACAAAGAGGGGCTGCCATGAGCGACCTCACCGCGATCGTTGACCTCCTCCAGGCCGAGTTCGGCGACGCGATCCTCGGCCACCACGAGTTCCGCGGGCAGCTGAGCGTGGTGGTGGCCAAGGACCGCATCGTGGACGTGGCCACGTTCTGCCGCGACGACGAGCGGCTGGCGTTCAACATGCTCACCGATCTCACGGCCGTGGACCGCATGCCCCGGACCCCCCGGTTCGAGGTCGTGTACAACCTCTACTCCTTCTCCCACAACCGCCGTCTGCGGCTGAAGGCGCCGGTGGAGGAGAACGACACGATCCCCACGGTGGAGGGGGTGTGGAAGGCGGCCAACTGGCTCGAGCGGGAGGTCTACGACCTGTTCGGCATCGTGTTCGACGGCCACTCCGACCTGCGGCGCATCCTCCTGTGGGACGGGTATGTGGGGCATCCGCTCCGGAAGGACTTCCCGCTGGAGGGCATTCCCCAGAAGGTGGTCTACCGCTGAGCGACGCGCCCGGCCCGAGGCGCCGGCCATCCCCGGAGGTCGAGATGTCCGAGACCAAGAACATGATCGTCAACATGGGGCCCCAGCACCCGGCCACCCACGGCGTGCTCCGGGTGGTGCTGGAGCTCGACGGCGAGACCGTGGTGAAGGCGACGCCCCACCTGGGGCACCTGCACCGGGGGTTGGAAAAGCTCGCCGAGACCAAGACCTACCACCAGGCCCTCACCCTCACCGACCGCATGGACTACACCGGGGCGCTGATCAACAACCTGGGGTACTGCCTCGCGGTGGAGAAGCTCCTGGGCATCGAGGACCAGATCCCCGAGCGGGCCCGGGTGCTCCGGGTCTGCCTCGCGGAGCTCCAGCGGATCGCCGGCCACCTGCTGTGGCTCGGCACCCACGCCCTGGACATCGGGGCCATGACGGTCCTGTTCTACGCGTTCCGCGAGCGGGAAACCATCATCGACATGCTCGAGGACGTCACGGGCGCCCGGCTGACCCCGAGCTTCGTCCGGATCGGGGGCCTCGCCAAGGACGCGCCGCCCGTGTTCTTCGAAAAGGCCCGGGCGTTCGTCAAGGAGTTCCCTTCCCGGGTGGACGAGTACGAGACGCTGCTCACCGAGAACAAGATCTGGCGCAACCGCACCGAGGGCATCGGGATCATCTCGAAGGAGGAGTGCATCCAGTACTCCATCACCGGGCCGGTGCTGCGGGCGGCCGGGGTCAAATGGGACGTGCGAAAGGCCCTGCCCTACTGCGGGTACGAGACCTACGACTTCGAGATCCCCACGGGCACGGTGGGCGACGTGTACGAGCGGTACCTGGTGCGCCTGGCGGAGATGCGCCAGTCGATCCGGATCGTGGAGCAGGCTCTCGACCGCATGCCCGACGGCCCGGTCATGGCCGACATCCCCGAGATCACGCCGCCGCCCAAGGAGACGGTGTACGAGGACATCGGGTGCCTCATCCGGCACTTCAAGCTCATGAGCGGCGGGTTCAAGGCGCCCGAGGGCGACGTGTACATGAGCGTCGAGGCCACCAAGGGGGAGCTCGGGTACTACCTGGTCTCCGACGGAAGCGAGAAGCCCTACCGGTTCCGCGTGCGGCCGCCCTGCTTCATCAACCTCCAGGCCCTCGAGGAGATGATCAAGGGCCGGATGGTGGCCGACGTGATCGCGGTGATCGGTTCCCTGGACATCGTGCTCGGCGAGATCGACCGCTGAGCCGGGCGAGGAGAGGGGTTCATGGCTGATCGGATTTTCTCCAGTTGGGGCGGTCAGGTCCTCGACAGCCGCCAGGGAACGGCCCAGGGGGCCGACGACCTGCCGGTGCCCCGGTCGCTTCCCTCGGGCACCCCGCTCCTGGGCCTCATGGGGTGGGACGGCATCGCGCTGTGGGACGACCGGGCCAACCCCATCGACATGGCCCGGGCCTACGCCGAGGGGCTGGTGCGCTACTCCTGCGGCCAGTGCGTGCCCTGCCGGGTGGGGAGCAAGGTGATCTTCGACGCCCTGACCCGGGTGTGCGAGGGCCGGGGGGAGGCCGCCGACGTGGCCGCGGTGGAGCGGCTGGCCGGGCGGCTCCGCAACCAGGCCATGTGCGACCTGGGCCGTTCCTGCGGCAAGGCGTTCACCGACTTCGTCACCCATTTCCGCGCCGAGCTCGACGAGGCCGTGAAGGCGAAGACCCCGATTCCCCGGGGCGAGTACCGGTTCAAGCTGACGGCCCCGTGCAAGAGCGCCTGCCCGGCCCACCTCGACATCCCCACCTACGTCGAGCTCATCAAGAAGGGCCGGTTCGAGGACAGCCTGGAGGTGATCCGGCAGGACAACTGCCTGCCCGGCACCGTGGGCCGGGTGTGCGTGCGGCCCTGCGAGTTCAACTGCCGGCGCCAGAACGTGGACGGCCCCATCCAGATCAAGTACCTCAAGCGGTTCGTGGCCGACTACGAGCTCGACCGGAACCGGCCTCCCCGGCTTCCCAAGCCCGTGATCGACAAGGAGAAGGTGGCGATCGTGGGCGCCGGGCCGGCGGGGCTGTCCTGCGCCTACTACCTGGCCCAGCTCGGGTACGACGTCACGGTGTTCGAGGCCCTGCCCGAGCCGGGCGGCATGGCCGCCGTGGGCATCCCGGACTACCGCCTGCCCCGGCCGATCCTGCGCCGCGAAGCGGACCTGATCGCCGGCATGGGGGTCACCATCCGGTACAACACCGAGGTCGGCCGGGACGTCACCTGGGACGACCTGGTGAAGGGCGGGTTCAAGGCCGTGTTCCTGGGGGTGGGGGCGCGGCTCGGCACGGGGCTCGGGGTGCCGGGCGAGGAGGACGCCAAGGAAGGGTTCATGCGGGGGGCCGATTTCCTGCGCAACGTGGCCCTCGGGAAGCCCGTGTTCGTGGGCAAGCGCCTGGTGGTCGTGGGCGGCGGCAACGTGGCCATCGACTGTGTGCGCACGGGGCTGCGGGTGGGCTACGAGAAGGTGACCCTGGTGTACCGCCGCACCGAGGCCGAGATGCCGGCCGACAAGGTGGAGATCGCCGACGCCAAGGCCGAGGGGATCGAGTTCCTGTTCCTCACCAACCCCACCCGGCTCATCCTGGACGAGAACGGCAAGGTGAAGGGGGTGGAGCTCATCAAGATGGAGCTCGGCGAGCCCGACGAGTCGGGCCGGCGGCGCCCCGTTCCGGTGGAGGGCAGCGAGTTCGTGCTCGAGACCGACGCCGTGATCCCGGCCATCGGCCAGGCGATCGACCTGGGGTTCCTGCCGGAGGGCGGCCCCGTCGAGGCGGGCCGGGGCAACCGGATCCGGGTGGAGGGCCTGAACAAGCTCGCGACCGTGGTGGACGGGGTGGGCGTGTTCTCGGCCGGCGACTGCGTCACCGGGCCCCTGACCCTGATCGCGGGGCTCGCCGGGGGCAAGGAGGCCGCGTTCCAGATCGACCGGTTCCTCCGGGAGGGCCGCACCGAGGCCCTGGAGGAGTGGGTCATGAACGAGTACGTGGCCCAGCTCAAGCCCTACGACGCGGCCGAGGACGTGGGCGTGCCGGCCACCACCGAGCCGGCCCACATCCACCACGTGCCCGTGGAGGAGCGGATCCGGGACTTCCGGGAGGCCGAGATCGGGTTCACCCACGAGGAGGCCATCGCCGACGCGAGCCGGTGCCTCAGGTGCTACCGGCTCCTGATGGTGGCCCCCGAGCCGGAGGCCCGGGGTTCGTAAGGGGGGCGCCGGACCCCCAGGGGTGCCGAGCTTCCCAGCCTTCTAGCTTCCGAGCCTCCTAGCCTTTACGCCGAAACAACGAGGGGAAGCGCATGGTCAACGTGACGATCGACGGTGTCCGGGTCGAGGTGCCCAAAGGGGCTACGATCCTCGAGGCGGCCCAGCAGGCGGGGATCCGGATCCCCACCCTGTGCTACCTCAAGAAGCTCTCCCCCATCGGGTCGTGCCGGATGTGCGTGGTGGAGGTGGAGGGCTGCTCGAAGCCCGTGACCGCCTGCGACACCCCGGCCGGCGACGGCATGGTGGTGACCACCGACTCCGAGGAGCTCCGGGAGATGCGCCGCGACGTGCTCCGGCTCCTCCTGGTGCGTCACCCCCTGGACTGCCCGGTGTGCGACAAGGGCGGCGAGTGCGACCTCCAGGACCTGGTGTACGAGTTCGGGGTCACCGCCGAGAGCTACCGCACCGAGCCCTTCGAGCGGGACGTGCCCCGGTACGTCTCCCCCTTCATCCGGCAGTGGCCCGACCGGTGCGTGCTGTGCGGCCGGTGCGTCCGGGCCTGTAAGGAGGTGAAGGGGGTCGGGTGCATCCAGATCGTGGACAACGGGTTCCACTCGTACATCGGGCCGGTGCCGGGCGTGGAGTGCATCTCCTGCGGCGAGTGCCTGAGCGTGTGCCCGGTGGGGGCCCTGACCGACAGCGTCCACCCCACCAAGGCCCGGATCTGGCAGGCCGAGCGCACCCCCACCACCTGCGGCTACTGCGGGGTGGGGTGCCAGCTCGAGCTCAACACCCTGAACGGCCAGATCCTCCGGGTCACCACCACCGACTTCGACAAGGCCCCCAACCACGGGAGCCTGTGCGTGAAGGGCCGGTTCGGGTGGGAGTTCGTGAACCACCCCGACCGGCTGGAAAAGCCCCTCGTCCGCAAAAACGGGGAGCTCGTGGAGTCCACCTGGGACGAGGCCCTGGGCCTGGTGGCCCAGCGGCTCCAGGCCATCAAGGACGAGCACGGGGCCAACGCCATCGGGGGGTTCACGAGCGCCCGGTGCACCAACGAGGAAAACTACCTCTTCCAGAAGTTCATGCGCGCGGTGATCGGCACGAACAACGTCGATCACTGCGCACGGCTCTGACACAGCGCCACCGTGGCCGGTCTGGCCACCAGCTTCGGTTCCGGCGCGATGACCAACTCCATCGCCTGCTTCGACAAGTCGGAGGCGTTCCTGGTCATCGGCTCCAACACCACCGAGAACCACCCGATCATCGGCGACCGGGTCAAGCGGGCGATCACCCAGCGGGGCGCCAAGCTCGTGGTGATCGACCCCCGGCGGATCGAGCTCGCCGAGTACGCCAACGTGTTCATCCAGGCGAGGCCGGGCCACAACATCCCGGTCCTGCTGGGCATGATGCACGTGATCCTCAAGGAGGGGCTCCACGCTCCCGACTACATCGCCGAGCGGTGCGAGGGGTTCGAGGAGTTCGCGGCGAGCCTCGAGGGCTACAGCCCCGAGAAGGTCCAGGAGATCACCGGGATCGACGCGGAGTTGATCCGCAAGGCCGCCCGGATCTACGCCGGGGCCAAACCCGCCGCCATCCTCTACGCCATGGGCGTCACCCAGCACACCCAGGGCACCGACGCCGTGAAGTGCCTTGCGAACCTCGCCATGCTCACCGGGAACGTTGGCGTGGCGGGCGGCGGCGTGAACCCCCTGCGGGGCCAGAACAACGTGCAGGGCGCCTGCGACATGGGCGGGCTCCCCAACGTGGTCACCGGGTACCAGAAGGTCTCCGACGACGAGGCCATGGCCAAGTTCGACGAGGCCTGGGGCCGCAAGGTCCCCCGGGAGCCCGGCATGGCCCTGACCGAGATGACCCACGCCATCCTGGAGGGGAAGATCCGGGCCCTGTACATCATGGGCGAGAACCCCATGATCACCGACCCGGACCTCAACCACATCGAGAAGGCCCTGGACAGCCTCGACTTCCTGGTGGTCCA
>CAZUYO010000012.1:5585-22142 GCA_964624725.1 uncultured Thermodesulfobacteriota bacterium | reverse complement strand
GTAGTTCCCCGCCGTGCCGCCGGGGTTGAACGCGAGGGTCCAGGTGCCGTCGCCGTTGTCCGTGAACGTGGCCCCCGACGGCTCGACGATCGTCGCTCCGTCGAGGGTCCAGGATCCGCGGGTCACGCTCACCGCGTCGCCCGCGTCCGGGTCGGACGCCTGCACGGTCACCGAGACATTGGCGTTCTGATCGGTCTGGATGTACGTGGCCGGCGCGAGGTCCGGGGTGACGGCCGCGATCGTCGGCGCCTGGTTCACGTTGTTCACCGTGAGGGTCACCGTGACGTCGGCCGACGACAACGGCGTGCGGGTGCCCCCGCGCCCGTCGTCGGTCACCGTCAGCGTGACGGTGTACTGCTTCGTGGGCGAGGCGTTGGTGGCCTCGTCGAAGCCCGGCGTCCAGGTGAACTCGCCCGTGTCGGCGTCGAGGGTGGCCCCCGTCGGGAGACCCGTGGCCGAGTAGGTCACGGCGTCCCCGTCCGGATCGGTGCCCACGACCGCAAAGCTGAGGAGCGTCCCCTCGTCCACCTGGAACTCGATTCCGGCCGCGTCGCCCTGGAACCCGCCCACCGTCGCGATGACCGGCGCCTGGTTCACGTCCACCACGGTGATCTGCGCGGTCTGGCTCGCCGAGAGCGGCGTCAGGGTCCCGTTGTGGCCCCCGTCGGTCACGGTGAAGGTCACCTGGTACACCCCGGCCTGGGTGAAGTCCGGCGACCAGGAGAACGCCCCGGTGGCCGAGTCGAGGGTGGCGCCCGTCGGGAGGTTCGTGGCCGAGTAGGTCAGGCTCGTGGCGTCCTCCGTGTCCGGGTCGCTCGCCAGCGCCGAAAGGTCGAGGTTCAGGGTGCCGCCCTCGTTCACGGTCTGGTCCCCGATCGCCAGGAGCACCGGCGGCCGGTTCACGTCGTTCACCGTGATGGTGATGGTCTCGGAGGCGGTGAGGCTCCCGGTGTCGGTGGCCGTGAAGGTGACCGTGTAGGTTCCCGCCTGGGTGAAATCCGGCTTCCAGGTGAAGGTGCCGGTGAACGGCGGGCCCCCGGCGTCCTGCACGAACGTGGCTCCGGTCGGGAGCCCGGTGGCCGTGAGGGTCACGCTCTCGGTGCTCGCCGTGTCGCCGGTGTCCACGTCGGTGGCCGACACGGAGAACGTCAGGGTCACGTTTTCGTCCACGGCCTTGTCGCCGATGGCCGCCAACACGGGAGCATCGTTCACGGCGTTCACCGTGATCGTCACGGTGGTGACCGCGCTCTGGAGGAGCCCGTCGTCGGCCTGGTAGGTGAACGTGTCGGTGCCGTTGAAGTCGGCGTTGGGGGTGTAGGTGAACGACCCGTCGGCGTTCAGGGTGACCGTGCCGTTGGCCGGCGCGTCCACCAGAACGGCCGTGATCGGGTCGCCGTCGGGGTCGGCGTCGTTGGCCAAAACGCCCTGGGCCGCGGCGACGGTGAGCGGGGCGTCCTCATCGGTGGTGTAGGTGTCGGCCGCCGCCGCGGGCGGGTTGTTGGGCACCACCTCGAGGTACACCTGGGCCCCGCCGTTTCGGTCGAGGTTGTTCGTGAGCCCGAGCCGGGCGTCGAAGAGCGGATAGCTCCCGGCGCCCTGGGGCGTGAACACCGCATCGGCCGTCTTCTGGGGCGGCAGGAACACGTTGTACTGGGTGTAGGGATAGGGGTAGGGGAACGCGTCCTCGGCCAGGACCCGGAGTTCCCCGCCCACCAGGGTGGGCACCACCGTGGTGGCCCCGGCGTTCACGAACCGCAGCAGCGTGGGCTCCCCGTCGCGGATCGGCCGGTCGGGGGTAAGAACCGGCGCCGTGGGGTCGGCCGCCGAGTAGGGCTTCCCGTTCACCAGGAAGAACCGGGGCTGGAGCCGCTCCACCGTGGGGTAGGCCGCCGTGCCGAAGGTGCCGCCGTCCACGGCCTGGTTGAGCGCCGGGTCGATCGAGCTGTAGACCACGAGCGCCTCCTTGAGCACCGACACCCCGCTGTAGGGGGCCCCCGAGGCGTCGTGGACCACCAGGGCGCCGTACAGCCCCATGGGGATCTGGTAATCGGGCCGGGTGCCGCTGGCGTACAGGAACGTGCCCGGCCGGAGATTCGTCCAGGTGTAGGTGACCGTCTGCCCCGGGGCCGCGGTCGCCGCGAACGATTTCACCCGGCGCCGTCCCTGGGAGTCGGTCACGAACTCGGGCGCGAGCCCCCCGGGAAGCCCGGGGATCGCGATGGAAACCGCCTCGGGGAGCTCGTTTCGCAGGTTGATCGTGAGGCTCGTGTCCCCGGCCGGCACCTCGAGCACCGGCCCCGGCAGGGTCACCGTGACCGGGTTCCCCGCGCCCGGGTCCAGGGCGTAGCCCCACACCGGCACGTCCACCGTGCCCCCGGGCTGGGAGGCGTCGGGGAGGGTCACCGTGCCCTTGGCCGCCACCAGGTTGAAGGTGGCCGCTCCGGCCCAACCCGGCAAAAGGGCCAGGGCCAGGGCGAGGCCGAGCCAGCGGTGCCCGGGCTTCCGATCCGCACGTTTCGTTCGTCCACGCATCCCGCGTCCTCCTTACTCGTTGATCGGAACGCCCGGGGGCTCGATCACCAGCATGCTCATCATGCCGCCCGGGAAGATGTCGAAGTTCGTGAGTTCCTTCTCCGAATGGGAGTGCCACATGTAGGCGAACCCGGCGTTGGGGTTGAGCCCCCCCTCGCCCGGCGGCAGGTCGCCCAGCAGCCCCAGGAACGGGCTCCCGCTGTAGAACCCGCCGAAGGTGAGGTCCTGCTTCTCGGGCAGGGTCACCGGGAAGGGCTTGCCGTGGTCGGCGCACCACTCCCAGGGGTAGTCGGAGTCCGCGTCGGCGTAGCCGTCGCCGTCGGCGTCGAGGCAGTTGTGCTCGTGGCCCGGGCCGGTGCCGTAGATGTCCCAGCCCAGGTTCTTGCCCGTCCACTCGAAGATGCCGTCGTAGGTGAACCCCGGGGTCGCCTTGATCGTGTACACCTTGGTGGCGAGGTCCGGGCCCATGCCCGGGGAGCTCTCCAGGAGCCGGCCGTCCCGGGCGATGATCTTCACGTGGTTCCCGTGGGTGTGGAACGGGTGGAGGTCGCGGCTCGCGCTCACGACCCGCAGCAGGAGCTTCTCGCCGGGGTGCATGCGGGGGAAGCAGTTGTAGGGCTGGTTGGGGAGGATCGTGACCCCGGCGTCGAGCAGGGTGTCCGGGGCGGTGCGGCCGTTGAGCATCCAGTACACGGGCCAGTAGGCGGCGTTGTCCACGAGGTCCTTCTGGCCGGCCTCCACCTTCTGGTGGACGGTGGGGTCCATCTCGGTCAGCAGGAACAGGTACTCCCGGTCGTAGGCCGTGTCGGGGTGGCCGTAGGCCGTGGGCGCCGCCGGGTCGAACCCGGCCGGCCGCACGATCAGGGCCCCCACCATCCCCATCTCCATCTGGAGCTCGGGATGCGTGCCGCTGTGGTAGAGGTAGGTGCCGGGTTTCGAGGCCGTGAAGGTGTAGGTCACGGTCTGGTTCGGGGGGGCCTCCAGGGTCATGAGGCCCTGCTCGCAGGTGCTTCCGGCGTCGCAGGCGGCCGTGACCGGCCCCTGCCCCGGGAACACCATGGACACGTTCTCCCCGAACGTGGCCACCGGGGCCCGGTCGTCCAGGAGGTTCGTGAGATGGATCGTGACCGTGTCCCCCTCGTTCACGATCAGGGTGGGTCCCGGGTACTGGACCTCGGGTCCGGCCGTGTACCCCCACATGAGGTAGCTGCCGCCGTCGGCCGTACTGATGTGGCCGTGCCGGGCGTACAGGGTGAACTCGGTGCCGGTGAGGCCGAGGATCCGGGCGGAGGCCGGGCCCCCGCCGAAGGCCAGCAGGCCGGCGACCAGGGCGCCGATCCCAGCGATTCTCTTCGCGCGCGTCATCGTGCCACTCCTCCTAGTTCGCCGAGACCCGGATCTCGGTGAGCATGCCGCCGAGGCCCTCCTCGATCTCCTGGTTGTTGACCAGGAAGTCGAGGTTCGTGGTGTAGAGGAAATACGTGCCCGGCGGGATGCCGGTGGTATCGAGGATCACGTCGGCCGCCTCCCCGCCCCCGAGGGTGATGGAGTTGGTCATGTAGGTGAGGTCCTTGCCGTCGGGCCCCCGCAGGAGCTTCGCGTCCTTGCCCACCACCCGCATGGGGATCCCGGCCGAGGCCAGGGTGAAGAACTTGGTGACGCTCAGGTTCGAGATCCGAAGCAGGATCTTTTCCCCCTGCACCGCCGTCACCAGGGCGCTCTCGTCCTGGGAGGTGAGGTTCGAGGAGGGGAACCCGGCCTTCTCGGCCGGCGGGGGCAGCGGGTCGGGATCCACCGTGTCCGGGTACCCCCGGCCGTTCAGGAGCCCGTACTTGTCCTTCATCATCGCGAACGGCAGGGGCTGGACGTTGATGCTGGCGTCGTGGAAGTCGGGGTCGAAGGAGGTCACCAGGATCGGCACCTCCTTGTCGTAGTAGGTGGACCCGTCCCCGTCGTTGTAGGCGTACTGGTAGCCGGTGTGGTGGACGAACCCGCCGTCGAGCACGGTGCCGTCGGGCAGCTGGTTCTGGGCCGGCCGCACGTAGAGCATGCCCAGCATGCCCATCTGCATGTGCTCGGTGGCCTCGGCGTGGCAGTGGTACATGTAGGTGCCGGGCTCCACCACGTTGTAGTAGTAGGTGAGGCTCGAGAGCATGTTGATGGCGATGCCCGAGTCCGGAAGCCCGTCGAACACGGCCGAGGCCTCGGGGAACCCGTGCCAGTGCACCGTGTGGGGGTCGAAGAGGTCGGGCCGGAGCACCATGCCCACGTTCGTGAGCGTGAGGTAGAACTCGTCCCCCTCGTCGAGGGCGATCACCGGCGCCGGGGCGTGGGCGTTGAGAAGCCCGAACTCCAGCACCTGGCTCTCCGGAGTCCCGGTGGCGTTGCTGAACCCGAACACGTACTGGGGATAGCCGTCGGCCATCGACACGTACCCGTCGCCCGACGCGAGGTGCATGCACACCGCGTTGGGGTGCAGCGGGTCGGGCACGTCGATCACGGCGTCCCCGTCGGTGTCGCCCGGGCACTGCACCTTGACCCCCGCCCCGGCAGGAGCGGCCAACGCGGCCACCATCACCCCGGCCGCGATCCCACGAAACCAGTTCCTCCTCATCGTTCGCTCCTTTTCTCATCCGGGCCGCGCGGGCCCGGAAACGGGTTCCCTACGTCGTCGGCCCGGGTTACGGCCCTACCAGGGTCTGGAGGAAGCACGACCCGCCGCCACCGCCTTCGGAGCGCGCCGTGTCCCGCGAGGTCGCGGCGGAGGCGGTGCTCGGCTCGGCCAGCGAGAGCATCCGGAACGCCTCGGTGGAAAGCGCGCCCACCCCGGCGCCGGCGGCCGTGTAGTCCCCCACCACCGTGAGGGGGCCGTAGAGCACGTCGTAGAAGTTGCCGCCCTCGTCCAGGGCCGCCGCGATGATCATGCTCGAGGCCTCGGACAGGGGGTGGTTCGCCGGGTCGTTCTTGTTGGGGTTCCCGTTGAAGTACGGCTCCACGAACCCCGGGTCGGCCATGGTGTTCCCGTCGGCCGGGTCGAACCCGGTCGTGTCGGTGAGCACGCAGTTCGTGGGCCGAAGTTGGGCCGGGGCCGCGGTGCCGAGAACGGCCAGGTCGGCGTAGGGGGGCACCCCGCCCGCGTCCACGTCGGGCATGAGCCGCACCTGCTGGCCCACCGGCTTCGTCATGTCGATCTGCACGTAGAACTGGCGGTTCTGCCAGATGATGTTGGAGTCCAGGACCGGGTTCGAGTACTCCCGGTACGGGTCCGCGGCCGGGTCGGCGCCGAACGCCCCGGCGAGCCCCGGGGAGTGGGCCCGGGAGACCACGCCGGCCGGCTGGGGCAGGGTCTTGCCCGGGTCGGCCGGGTCCACCACGTCGCCGGTGGAGGCCGTGGAGTCGTTGTGGGCGATGGTGTTCTGGGTGATCTCGGCCAGGGCGTCCTGGAGGCTCACGCCGGCGCCGGCCCGGCCGGTCACGTTGTTCACGATCACGTTCTGGGTGATGGTGACCCGGTACCAGGCGCTCGGGGTGTTGGGCGCGGCCTCCACGTCCTGGCCGTTCACCCGTTCCAGGGCGATCCCGGCGCCGTCGCCGGAACCGGCGTTGTTCCCCTGGATCCGGTTCCCCTGCACCGTGACGTCGCCCGAGCCGGGGCTCAGCTGCCCGCCCAGGGGCGGGGCGCCCGCGATGTAGAGGCCGCCGCCGTTGCGGCTGAGGCCCTGGTTGAACGACTGGTTGAAGCTGATCACGTTCTCCCGGATCTCACCGCCCGGGCTCAGGCCCAGGTGGCCGATGCCGGCCCCGTGGCCCGAGGTGAAGTTGCCGCAGATGTAGTTCCCCACCACCTGGTAGGCGTCGGCCCCGGTGCAGAGCGAGATCCCTCCGCCCGCGCCGTCGTTGCCCCCGTTTCCGGTGATGTGGTTGTGGTCGATGGTGACGTGGTCGCTATAGGCGCTCTGGTAGCGCTGCCCGCCGCCGGGGACGGTCTCGATCAGGAACGGGTGGCCCACCCGGATCCCCCCCGCGTAGGCGCCCCGGTTCGCGGCGATCCGGTTGTTGCTGATCCGGGTGTAGGGGGCGTAGCCGTTCACGAGCACCCCGCCGCCGATGTTGGCGCCGGTGATCTGGAACCCGTCGATCCAGGCCGGGGTGGCGGCCGAGAACACCCCCTGGCGGCCGAGCACCAGGATGCCGGCGCCCTCCTCGGTGGGCCCGAGGGCCCCCTGTTGGGCCGGCAGGAGATCGGCCTGGCCGGCGGCCAGGATGTCCGCCACCTTCTGCTGCCAGACGGCGATCTTTTCCGTGGGGAACCGGGAGGCCCGGATCACGGTGCTCCCCGCGCCCGCGCCCTGGAGCTTCACGGGCTTATAGAGGATCACCATCTCCTCGTAGGTGCCGGGCGGCACCAGGATGAGGTCGCCCGGATTCGCCCGGTCGATGGCGTCCTGGATCGTCTCGCCGGGGTTCAGGGTCAGCACGGCGCCGTCGGGGTTCCCGACGTGGAGCGTGATGCCCACCACCGACGAGAGCCCGTTGTCGGCCCGGGTCACCAGGAGCTGGCCCGTCGAGACCGTGGCCTGACCGGTCACCGGATCCGTGGGCACGGTGGCCACGATCTCATCCGGGGTCCAGCTCACGATCGTGAGCGGAGTGCCCCCCACGGTGACGGTGCCCGGCGTCGAGCCGAAGCCGTAGTCCCGGGTGATCGTGGCGGGATTCAATCCGCCCGGTCCGTCGTAGGCCGGGTTGGGCACGGTTACGGCCGTCCCCTCGGAGGTGATGGTCACCGTTCCGCCGGTGAGCGGCACGTACGGGCCCTGCACGGGAGCGCCCGTGTCGTCCTGACCCGTGACCGAGGCGATCTTGGGGGTGCCGTCGGGAAGCTCGCAGTCCAGGGGGTAGCGCTCGGTGCTCGCGAACGCCGCGGCCGGCACCACCGGGGTGTCCAGGTACGTGGTCGTGCCCGGCATGAACTGCAGGTTGTAGCAGACGTGGGCGAACTTGGGGTTGTAGTAGGGGTCCACCACCATCTGGCCCGTGACCGGATCGGGGATCGGGCCCGGGTCGTTCATGCAGGCGATCAGCACGTTGGGGCTCATGCCCGAGGGCTGGGGCAGGTTCGCCGTGAAGGTGGAGGGCACCAGGGCGTTGAAGTTCCCGAACTCGTCGGTGTACACCCGGTTGATCTCCCGCCCGGTGAAGTCCCGGATCGACACCGGGATATGGGCCGCCGCGGCCTTCTCGCCGAAAGCGGGGTTGTTGGGGTCAAAGGTGTTCGCCAGGTCGTTGAGCGAGGTGCCCACGATGTGGGCCGCGATCGGCACCTCGGTGAACACGAAGAAGTCGGCGGCCGCGTTCATGCCCTCCCCGAGCCAGATCTGCTTGCGGTTGCACAGCGGCCGATCCTGCCCGGCGAACGCCGCGGGCACCCCGGGGAACAGGCTGAGTTCTGCGGGCACGGTGTGCAGATCGCCCACGCAGGCCGGGGGCATGAGGAGCTGGCTCGGCACGTACTCGTCGCCGAAGTCGACGTTCTTGTCCTCCTCCTTCACGATCTCGTAGCCCGCCGGGGGCACGATCTCCACGATGTACATGTTCGACGGCAGGCCCGCCGTCTCGGCGGCCGTGTCGAGGACGCCCGTGGTCGGGTCCACGTGGCTCGCCATGCCGCCCGGGTAGTAGCTGTCGAAGGCCCAGCCGCCGTCGAACACGGCCGGCCGGATCTGGGCCCAGTTCCGGAGCCCGTCGTAGCAGTCGGGGTCGAACCCCCGCAGGGTGAAATCGTCGCCCTGGCAGCCCGTGGGCAGGCTGTCGTCCCAGGAGTCGGTGGTGGTGATCTGGATCGCGTCGCCGTAGTCAAAGACGCCGTCGCCGTCCCGGTCGGTGTCCTCGGGCCCCGGGAAGTTCCCGAAGGGGTAGAAGTCCACGTCCGGGGCCGTCGGGCCGCCGTCCCCGTCCAGGTCGTCGATCACCCCGTCGAAGTCCGCGTCCTGGTAGAGCACCACCGGCACCCGGGGCACCCCCGGCTCCCAGGGTTCGGCCACGCCGAACCGGGGGTCGTTCTCGGCCCGGGTGATGGCGTAGTACACCACCCCGGAGATCCCGCCGTTCTCGTTGTGGCCGTAGGGCTTCTTGCCCCATTCCAGGATCGGGCGCTGGCCCACGAACCCCTGGAACCCCAAAAGCAGGGGCGGCGCCCCCTCTTGGGCGGTGGAGAGGGTGTAGGAGAGGTTGTCCCCCGTGTTGGGGTTCACCTTCGGGTCCCCCACGGCCGCGCAGATCCCGGCGTCCACGTCGGCCTGGGTGCAAAGCTGGGGCTGGGGGGTCAGGGTGAGCCCGGCCGGGATCGGGCCGTCGTCGTCCACCGTGACCGTGACGCCGGTGGCCTTGAACCGCAGGTAGTCCACCTCGGCCACGAGCCACCGGAAGAACGGGAACACCTGATCCAGGGGCGCGAAGCCCTCGGAATCGGTGGGCATGGACTGGTAGAGGCTCCCGTCGCGAAACCGGAGATTGATCGCCTGCTCGGCCACCCCGAGTTCGCCCGGATCCCGGAACCCGTCCTCGTCCCTATCCTCGAACACGTAGTTGTCCAGGTGGGTGAACCACGGGATCACGGGCACGTCCCCGAGCTGGACCGGGCTTCCGTCGGCCGGCACGGTCACGGCCACCTGCTGGATGATGAGATCGAGGTTGTTGTCCCACACCACGAGCTGGTAGTTCCCCGGGGGCACGTTGGGGATCGTGAAGGTGCCGTCGGCACTGGCCGGGCCGGCGTAGAGGGCCGGGCCGTTGGCCCCCTGGTTCAGCCCGATCCAGGGCGTGGTGTAGTTGAACGGAAGCCCCGCCGAGATCTGCTGGTTCGGGGGCCGGGAGAACCGCGCCTGCACCACCCGGCCGCTGATGGAGCTCGTGCCCGTGAGCGCGGCGGTGTCGGTGAACGCCTTGACGAACCCCACGAACACGTGGGGCCCCGGCGCCGCGAACTCCACCAGGAACGGCGGCTCGTTCGCCTTGACCCAGGCGTCGATCACCTTGGTGCCCTCGATCGTGGTGACCTGCTGCCAACCCTCCCCGGCCGGGGGCACCACGCTGATCCCGTACTTCCCGGGGGCCAGGTTCTTGATCAGGGCTTCGCCGTTCGCGTCGGTGAGGATGAGCCCCGTGCCGAGGGTCTCAACGACGGGCTGGCCGCCCACCAGGATGTAGTTCCCGGCGGCGTCGCGCTGGTAGGTGGTGCCCAGGGGGTTTCCGAAGGCGTCCATGATCTGGTGGCCGGCCGAGGCGCCGTAGCGGCCCCCCGCGTCCTCCAGCAGGATCTTGAACCCGGGGAGTCCCCGCTCCGGGGGCACGTCGGGGGCGTTGTTCAAAGGGTGGTTGTCCTCGAACACCAGGATCTTGATCTGGGCCGTGGGGATGGGATGCTGGTTCACCACGGCCGTGCCGGCCGTGTCCCCGGGCTTCACCGCCACCCCGCCGATGGAGTACCCGCTGTCGGGCAGCACCGAGATGAAGTAGCGCTTGGCGGGGTCGAGATCGATCGTGGCCGCGGAACCCGGCTCGTGCCCCTTGGTCACCACCGGCATGTAGCTCTTGTGGAGATTGATCCCCAGGACCGAGGCCGGATCCGGCGTCGGAACCGAGGGATCCACGGCGTAGGTCACGTCCTCCTCCACGAGCCAGCGGAACCCCGTGACGGCCTCGCCGTTTGGCCCCTCCACCGTGAGCGTGTAGGCCCGGGCCTGCCCCGCCGCCACGACCAGCAGCGCTGCGGCGAGCGCCGCGTTCCACCACCGAACTACCCTCGTCCGCCTCATTCCGAACCCTCCTTCGGCCGCCCGCTTCGGGACGACCTGATGCGTCCGCCCCCGGGGGGCGTCGTGATCCTCGGTGTGTTCTCTTCTACCCCGGATCCCCGGGGCCGCCATACGTAGTTCCCGCAGGTTTCCGCTACGCCACCCGCAGGGGCTCGTCGGGGCCGGCCGCATGGGACCGGTTCCACCGCAGCCAGAAGGCCGCCAGGTCCCGCACCAGCTCCAGAAACAGGTCGAGCTCGGGGGGCTTCACCACGTAGCCGTTGGCATGGCGCTCGTACGCGCCCTCGAGATCTCCCCGGTCGCAGGAGGTGGTGAGCACCACCATGGGGATGGCGCGAAGCTTCGGGTCGGCCTTCACCCGCTCCAGCACCTCGGCCCCCTGGATGCCCGGGAGGCACAGGTCCAGGAGCACGAGGGACGGCAGCGGGTGCGCCCCGCGGTCGGCATAGGCCCCGGTTCCCTCCAGGTAGGCCAGGGCCTGGGCCCCGTCGGCCGCCCGGACCACCCGGGCCTCCGGCGCCGCCTCGGCCAGGCACCGCTCCACGAGCTCGGCGTGGGCCGGGTTGTCCTCCACCACCAACACCACCGGCGATCCCATCGTCCTCGGTCCTTTCCGCCCCCACACGCCTGGATCGGCACCTTGCAGCCTACAGGTTTTGCGGTACAAGGCCGATCCGTAGAACCCGCGGGAAGGGGCGGCGAAGGCCCGGATTCTTGGAACCCTTCTTCCTTTGGAGCCCGGACATCGGGTACGCTTGGGGCCCAGCCGCCGAGGAGGGAGCCGATGGGAAAGCCGTGCCGGGTGCTGCTGGTGGAGGATCACCGCATCTTGCGCGAAGGTCTCAAGGCGGTGCTCACGTCGGACCCGGAGATCGAGGTGGTGGGGGAGGCCGAGGACGGCCGGGAGGCGGTGCGGGCCGCCGAACGGCTCGCCCCCGACGTGGTGATCCTGGACCTCACCCTGCCCCGCACGAGCGGCCTCGACGCCATCGCCGAGATCCGGGAGCGCTGCCCCCGGGCCAAGATCGTGGTGCTCACGGCCCACAAGGCAGAGGACCTGGTGCTCTCGGCCCTGCGGGAGGGGGCCCACGCCTACGTGCTCAAGGAGGCGTCGCTGGAGGAGCTCACGGCGGCCGTGCACCGGGTGCGCGACGGCCACCGCTACCTGAGCCCCGAGGTCACGGGCTTCGTGGTGGAACGATCCCTGGCGGGCGGCGAGGGCGGGGAACCCGCCTCGGCCTTCGAGACCCTGACCCCGCGGGAGCGGGAGATCCTGAAACTCGTGGCGGAGGGGTACCGGAACCGGGAGATCGCCGAGTACCTGTGCATCAGCCTGCGCACGGTGGAGACCCACCGGGCCCGGCTCATGAAAAAGCTCGGGGTCGAGAACACGGCCGCGCTCACCACCTACGCCCTGGAGAAGGGCCTCGTGGCGCGGTGAGGCGGGCCGTCGGGACGTGAGGACGTGGGGACGGGCGGACGGCCCCCGTGGCCGCCCAGCCGCCTAGCCGGCCCCGCCGGGCAGGGTGAACCAGAACGTCGCGCCCTTCCCCTCGCCCTCCGACTCCACCCACACCCGCCCGCCGTGGGCCTCGACGATCCGGCGCACCAGGGCGAGGCCCACGCCCGTGCCCGGCACGTCGGTGCGCAGCCGCCGGAACACCTCGAACACCTGGTCCCCGTGGGCCGGGTCGATCCCCGAGCCGTTGTCCCGCACGTAGAAGGCCGGCCCCTCCCGGCCGGGCCGCCACCCGATCTCGACCCGGGGTGCCGGCTGGTCGCCCATGAACTTCACGGCGTTGGACACCAGGTTCGCCACCACCTGCACCAGCCGGCGGCGGTCGCCCCGCACCCGGGGCAGCTCCGGCGCCACCCGCACCTCGGTCCCCCGCGCCCGGATGGCGGGCCCCAAGACCCGCAGGGCCTCGTCCACCACCTCGGCGAACCCCACCTCCTCGGGCTCGGCCACGGCCCGGCCGGCCCGGGCCAGGTGCAGCAGTTCCTCCAGGAGCCCGAAGGCCCATTCCGCGGCCTCCCGGATCCGGCCCAGCTCCTGCCGGGCCTGGTCGGTGTTCCCCGCGGCGAGCGAGCGCTCCAGCAGCCCGGCGAACACCCGCACCGTGATGAGGGGGTTCTTGAGGTCGTGGGACACCGTGCGGGCGAACTGCTCGAGCTCCCGGTTCTTGCTCTCCAGGTCCCGGAGCAGGGCCTCGCGCTCCCGCACCGCGTCGTGGCGCTCCACGTACTCCCCGAGCCGCTCGGCCACGTGATCGACCACCGCCCAGAACTCCGGATCCTCCGCACCGCCCCCCACGGCCTCCACGACCACCTCGCCCCGCTCCCGGCCCGAGCTCCGGATCGGCCGACGCACGAGCGGCCGGCCCTGGCCGGGCGGGCCGCTCGTCGCCCCGGTGGGCCCCACCCGGATCGTCACCCGCACGGCCGAGGGCTCCGCCGCCCCGGAGCGCAGCACCTCGGCCAGGCTCGCCAGCGTGTCCCCGAGCGGCGCCCCGGGGCGGGAGAACACCTCGGCCGCGGCGTGGAGCACCGAGAGCTCCCGGATCCGGGCCGCCAGGGCGTCGTTGAGTTCCTGGAGCTGGGCCTGGGTGCGTTTCTGATCGGTCAGGTCCACCACCGCGCCCACGAGCCCGGCCGGCCCTCCCCCGATCCCCGGGATCACGGCCTTCCGGAACACCACGTCCCGCAGATCCCCCCGGGTGTCGAGCACCTGGGCCTCGTAGACCTGGGTGCCGCCCCGGCGCAGGAGGTCCTCGTCCGCATCCCGGTACACCCGGGCCAGGTGCTCGGGGGCCACGTCGAACACGGTGGCCCCCACGATCCGCTCCCGGGGCAGCCCCAGGAACTCCTCGAAGGCCCGGTTGCAGCCCCGGTACCGGCCCTCGGCGTCCTTGTAGAACACGGGCGCCGGAAGGGCCTCCAACACGGCCTCCAGCAGGGCCCGCTGTTCCCCCAGGGCCTCCTGGGCCCTCCGCTGCTCGGTCACGTCGGTGAGCAGCGCCACCACCCCGGTCGGCCGTCCGTCCGGCCCCGGGTGCACGTCCCAGTCGGCCTGGACCAGGATGACGGCGCCGTCGGACCGCCGGCACCGGAGGACCAGACGCTCGGGCGGGCGCGTGCCGGCCAGGGCCGCCTCGAACCGCTCCCGGGCGTCCCGGATCTCGTCCGGGTCCACGAGGAACGACCAGAACGGCTCGCCCTCCACCTCCTCGGGCCGGTACCCCACCAGGGCCACGGCCGCCGGGTTCGTGAACCGGACGCGGCCGTCCGGGGAGAGCTCCACCACCCCGTGGGGGCTCGCCTCCAGGAGCACCCGGTAGCGGGCCTCGCTCTCCTCGGCCCGGCGCCGCGCTTCGTCCACGCGGCGAAGGTCGGCGGCCCGGCGGCGCTCGAACCCCACGAACGCGGCCGTGGCGATCCCCGCGAGCGCCGCGCCGACGAACATCAGGATCCAGCGTACCGTCGAGATCCGCTCGAGCTCCCGGGCGATCGCCACCCGGATATGGGCCTCCAGATCCTCGGTGGCCCGGAGGATCTCCGCGGCCTCGGCGTGGTGGGCCCGGTGGGCCTCCCCGGCCCCGTGGCCCTCCTCCCCCTGGCGCCCCCACCGCCGGGTCAGGTCCCGGAGCTCCTCGAGATCGGAGAAGATCTCTGCGGCCACGGCCCGCACGCCCGGCTCCCGAGCCGGCTCGATCCGCCCCCCCGCGCACCAGCCCCCGTCCAGGAGGGCCCGCAGGCACCCCTCGGCCCGCTCGATCCGGGCCCAGGCCGGGTCGAGGGCGCCGGGGGCGTCGTCCGCCAGGGCCTCGGTGGCCGCCAGGGTCGCTTCCAGCACGGCCAGGCGCACCTCCATGGCGGCGTCGGCCAGGGGCTCGTGGTACCGCGCGATTCGGTGGGCCGCGTACACCACGTACCCCAGGGCCGCCCCCAGGGCGAGCCCCAGGGCTCCCAGGAGGAGGTACAGGCCCCACCGGGGTCGGTGGGGCGTGGGCGGGGTGCGGGGCGGTTCCTTCATGGGGATGCCGTGCAAAGCCATTCCAGGGCGAGCCGGGGGGCGGCCCGCCAGGCCGCGCGCAGGGCCTCGGTTTCGGCCGGGGTCTTCTCGGCCCAAAGCGAACGGCGAAGGGGAAGGTCGCTCACGTAGGTGAGGCAGGCGGGCTCGAGCCCCAGGGCCGCCGCGGCGGCGTAGAAGGCCGAGAGCTCCATCTCGATGGCCCGGTACCCCCGGGCGGCGAGGAGCCGCAGATTCTCCCCGGACTCGAAGGTGATGGGGCCCACGGTGAACACCGGGCCCCGGGCCACCCGGCCGCCCCGGCCCTCCAGGAACGGCCCGAGCCCCGGGGGCTCCGGCACCGGGACCGGCTCGGCCCCCGCCACCACGGCCCCGAACCCCTCGCGCACGTACCGGGTGTACCCCTCGCCGTCGGCCACGGCGGTGGGCAGAAACCAGTCGCCCAGGGCGAGATCGTCCCCCAACCCGCCCACGGCCCCCACGAAGAGCACCCGCCGGGCCGGGGTGAGGGCCAGGGCCCCCAGGCAGTCGCCCACCCGGGTCGGGCCCACCCCGGTGTGGACCACGGTCACGGGCACCCCCTCGAACGCGGCGGTGAAGCCCTGGAAGAAGAACCGGGGATTGAGGTCGGCCAGGGGCTCGGGGGCGTGGCGCCGAAACGACGAGAGCGGCACGAAGGGGGTCACCACCACCCGGGGGGCCACGTCGTCGGGCCGGCACCCGAGCACCGTTTCCACCACCCGGACGGGATCGCCCAGGGCCTCCACCGGCGGCCGGATCACGCCTCGATCCCCAGTCGCTTGATCTGGTAGCGCAGGGTGCCCCGGTCCATATCGAGGAGCCGGGCGGCCTGGGCCTTGTTGCCCCCGGCGAGCCGCAGGGCCTCCCCGATCAGGTACCGGGCCACGTCGTCCATGACCCGGTCGTAGGAGATGCCCCGCAGGATCTCCACCTCCTGGGGGATCCACACCCCGCCCTCCTCGGGGGGCCGGCCCCGGAGGATCTCGGGCGGCAGGTGCTCGGGCCGGATCCAGTCGGTGTCCTCCAGGATCAGGATCCGCTCGATGGTGTTCTTGAGCTCCCGGACGTTCCCGGGCCAGCGGTAGGCCAGCAGCAGTTCCTCGGCCTGGGGCGAGAACCCCTGGACGTTCTTGTGGAACCGGCGGTTCGCGTCCTGGATGAAGTGCAGGGCCAGGGGCAGGATGTCGGCCTTCCGGTCCCGGAGGGGCGGGATGTCGATGTGGATGATCTTGAGCCGGTAGTAGAGGTCCTCCCGGAACGCGCCGTTGCGGCGCTTCTCCTCCAGGTCCTGGTTGGTGGCGGCGAGGATCCGCACGTCCACGGCCACCTCGTCCAAGCCCCCCACCCGGCGGATCTTGCGCTCCTCCAGGACCCGCAGGAGCTTGGCCTGGAGCCCCACGTCCATGTCGCCGATCTCGTCCAGGAACAGGGTGCCCCCCTGGGCCCGCTCGATGAGCCCGATCTTGCGGGCCTTGGCGTCGGTGAACGCGCCCTTTTCGTATCCGAACAGCTCGCTCTCCAGGAGGTTCCCGGGAATCGCGGCGCAGTTGATCCCCACGAAGGGCTCGTCGGCCCGGGGGCTCTCGGCGTGGATGGCCCGGGCGATCATCTCCTTGCCGGTGCCGCTCTCCCCCTGGATCAACACGGTCACGTCCGGGTTCTGGGCGACCTTGCGCACCATGTCGAGCACCCGGAGCATGGCCGGGTCGCGGGCCACCAGGTTCCCCAGGCCCGTGGCGCCCAGGGCCTCCTCCCGGAGCTCCTTGACCTCGCGCTTGAGGTGCCGGGCCTCCAGGGCGAGCCGGACGATGACCTCGATCTCCCGGGACTTGAACGGCTTGTTCACGTAGTCGTAGGCCCCGAGCCGCATGGCCTCCACGGCGGTCTCCACGCTGCCGTAGGCGGTCATCATGATGACCAGCAGATCGGGCTGGGCCCCCTTGAACTCCCGCAGGAGGTCGATGCCCGACGCGTCGGGGAGCCGAAGGTCCAGGAGGGCCAGGGCGAACTCGCCGGGGGCGAACACCTTGCGGGCCTCGGCCGCGCTCGCGGCCGTGACCACGTCGTACCCCTTGTGCCCGAGCATCTGGCCCAGGGATTTGCGGATGAGGGCCTCGTCGTCCACGATCAAGATGCGATCGGCCATGGGAAACTCCG
>CAZUYO010000012.1:0-5485 GCA_964624725.1 uncultured Thermodesulfobacteriota bacterium | reverse complement strand
TCCCCGCCTTCCCGCCCCGCGGCCGCGCCGTGGGCCGGCAGGTCCACGGTGAACCGGGTGCCCCGGCCGGGCTCGGATTCCACGTCGATCCGGCCCCCGTGCTGCTCCACGATGCTGTGGGCGATGGAGAGCCCCAGCCCCGTGCCCTCGTTCTTGGTGGTGAAAAACGGGTCGAAGGCGTGGGCCAGGGTCTCGGCGTCCATGCCGGGCCCGGTGTCCTCCACCGTCACCCGCACCCAGTCGTCCCCCGCCCGGGCCACCCCGATCCGGATCTCCCCGCCCTCGGGGGTCACCTCCAGGGCGTTGATCGCCAGGTTCAGGAAGAGCTGCTTGAGCTTTTCCGGGTCGCCCTGGATCTTCGGGTTCGGCCCCAGGTCGAGGGCGAACCGCACCCCCTTGCGGCCGCACTGCTTCTCGAAGGTGCGGTGCCATTCCAGGGCCTTGGCCATCCGCATGGGCCGGGCCTCCACCGGCTGGGGCCGGGCGAAGTCCAAAAGGCCCCGGATCAGGGCCTCCAGGCGGTCGATCTCGGCGTGCATGTCGGCCACGAGGCCCCGGCCGCCCTCGCCGAGCCCCGGCTCCTCCGCGAGCACGTCGAGGCTGATCGCCATGCCGGTCAGGGGGTTTCGGATCTCGTGGGCGATGCCGGCCGCGAGCTGGCCGATCGAGGCGAGCCGTGCCATGCGCTGGACCCGCTCGTCGAGCCGCCGACGCTCGGTCAGGTCCTGCACGATCACGGTGGCCCCCCGGGGCGGCGCCTCGCCCATGGGCACCATGCTGACGAGCAGGTGGCGCAGGCCCGGGCCCGAGCCCAGGTCCACCGGCACCTGCTCCAGGTCGGAGTCCCCTTCCACGATCCGCCCCAGGGCCTCGAGCACGGGTGCCGGCCCCAGGTACCGCTCCACCGGGTTCCCCTCGGGGGGCTCCCGCACCTCCAGGAGCCGCCGGGCCGCCGGGTTCATGAGCACCACCCGCCGCCGCGCGTCCAGGGCCACGACCCCGTTCGGGGTCACCGAAAGGATGGCGTCCCGCAGATCCCTCTCCTCCCGGATCTGGCGGAAGAACTGGGTGGCCTCGATGGCCTTGGCCGCCTGGGCCGCGAAGATCGAGAGGATCTCCTCGTGGGTCGGGGTGAAGGGGTTCGGGCCGCGGGCCTCCAGGGCGAGAACCCCCAGGGTCTCCCCCTCGCTCAGGAGCGGCACGGCCAGGTGGTTTCGCCGCTCGGCCACCGGGGCGTCGGGCCGGCCCCGGTCCACCACCCGAAGCGGCCGCCCGTCCCGGGCCACCCAGCCCGGGATGCCGTACCCCACCTCCACCTCGCGGCGGGCGGGCTCCCGGCCCGTCCAGGCGGCGAGCGCCAGCCGTTCGGATCCGGGCACCCGCAGGTACACCGCCCCGGCGTCGGCGCCGGTGAGCCCGGCCGCCTCCCCCACCACCATCCGCAGCAGCCGCTCCAGGTCCAGGGTGGAGGTCATCTCCCGGCCCACCCGCTGCACGGCCAGCAGCTGCCGCACCCGGGCCTCGTTGGCCTCGTGGAGGGCCTCGTTCTCGAAGGCCAGGGCCACGCAGTCGGCCACCACCCGCACCGCGGATCCGGCCCAGGGGGCTTCGGGCCCCTCGGCCACCACCCACCCCACGGCCCGGTCGTGGCTCCGGGCCGGGGTGCGGTACCGGACCCGGCCGGGTCCCGCCGGGTCCGCGCCGGAGTCCGCCCCGGGATCGGGGGGCGAAATCTCGGCGCCGGGGCTTGCGGCCACGGGCTCCGGCGCCGCCCCGTCCCGGGCGGCCCGGAACACGCCCACCGGCCCGAACCCCATCTCCCCCAGCACCTCCACGGCGCACCGGGCCACCTCGGCGGCCGAACGGGCGGCCGCCAGGGACGAGGTGAGCCGGATCAGGGGTTCCAGGACCTGGGGGTCGCAGGCGAACGTCTGGGGCATGGGCGTTCCGGCCGGGAGGATCGGTGAAAATTCACTCTACCACGGCCGGCCCGCCCGGGGCCAACCGGTTTTCGGCCAGGCAGGCATCCAACTCGGCGAGGATCTGGTCGTCCCGGTGGTGGAGGAGCACCACCGCGTGGGAGGGGCAGGCCGCGGCACAGGCCCCGCAGCCCCGGCAGGCGCCGGGCTCCACCCGGCGAACCCGCGAGGGCCCGGAGGGCCGGACCGCCCCGGCCGGGCACACCGCCTCGCAGGCGCCGCACCCGGCGCACCGGTCCGGATCGACCACGGCCACCTGGGGGTCGAGGGGCATCCGGCCCCGGAGGAGAAGGGTGAGGGCCCGGGCGGCCGCGGCCCGGCCCGAGGCCACGGCCTCGTCCAGGGTGCGCGGCCCCAGGCAGGCCCCGGCCAGAAACAGGCCCGCCGCCGCGGCCTCCACCGGCCGGAGCTTCACGTGGGCCTCCAGGAAGAAGCCGTCGGGCCCCCGGGCGAGCCCCAGGGCCCGGCCCACGTCCCCGGCGTCGGCCCGGGGCCGGGCCCCGCAGGCCAGGACCACGAGATCGGCCTCGGTCTCCTGGGCCTGGCCCAGCAGCGTGTCCTCCCAGCGCACCACGGCCCGGTTCCCCCGCCGGAACACCTCGGACACCCCGCCCCGCCGGAACACCACCCCCTCGCGGCCGGCCGCCTCGTAGTCCTCCTCGGCGCCCCGGGCGTAGGCCCGGAGATCCATGTAGAGCACCTCCACCCCGGCCTCCGGGTTCCGGGCCCGCAGGTCCCGGGCCTGGCGCACGCTGACCATGCAGCACACCCGGGAACAGTGGAACGCCCCGGCCGTGCGGTCGCGGGAGCCCACGCACTGCACGAACACGGCCCGGCCCACCGGCCGGCCGCCCACCGCCACCGGCCCCTCGGTCCGCCGCAGGACCTCCTCGAACTCCGCCTGGGTCACGACCCCGGGCACCGCGCCGTACCCCAGCTCCGGGCGGCCCTCGGCCGGATCGTCGGGCCGGTAGAGGTCGTACCCCGTCGCCACCACGAGGGCCCCGACCGTCTCTTCCCTGGGGCCTTCGGGGGTCTCGATCCGGGCCCGGAACGCCCCGGGCACCCCCTCCACCGCCACCACCCGGCTCCCGAGCCACACCCGGGTGCGCGGGCTCCCCAGGACCCGCCCGGTGAGCTCCCCGAGCCAGGGCCCCACCTCGCCGCCCCCGGGGAACGCCCGGCCCAGCTCCGCCGCCCGTCCGCCGAGGCGGTCGGCCGCCTCCACGAGCACCACCTCGACCCCGGCCGTCGCCAGGGTGTCGGCGGCCGCGAGCCCGGCCGGCCCGCCGCCCACCACCAGGCAGCGGCGCTCCACCGGGGCCTCCGAGGCCCGGAGCGGCTCGTGGCGGCGCACCCGGGCGGCCCCGGCCGCCACCAGATCGGCCGCCTTGGCCGTGGCCGCGGCCCGGTCGGGGTGGACCCAGGCGCACTGCTCCCGCACGTTCACGTGGTGCAGCAGGTGCGGGTTCCGGCCGGCCTCGGCGAGCACCCGGCGGAACGTCGGCTCGTGCATCCGGGGGGAGCAGGCCGCCACCACCACCCGGTCGGCCCGGCCGGCCTCGAGGTCGGCCCGAATGAGATCCTGGCCCGGCTTGGAGCACAGGTAGGGGTAGTCCCGGACCAACACCACCCCGGGCTCGGCGCCGGCGCGGCGGGCCACCTCGGCCAGGTCCACGTGGGCCGCGATGTTGCGGCCGCAGTGGCACAGGTACACGGCCACCCGCCGGCTCACGCCGCCCCCCTGCGGACCAGGTGGGCCAGGGCCGCCCCGGCCGCGGCCGACCCCGAGGCCACGGCGTCGGGGATGTCCATGGGCCCCAGGCACGCCCCGGCCAAAAACACCCCGGGCCGGGCCGCCACGGCCGGGTCGCGCCGGTCGGCGGGCTCCAGGAACCCGTCGGGCCCCACCGCCACCCCCAGGACGCCGGCCAGATCGGCCAACCCCTCGGCCGGCCGGAGCCCGGCCGCCAGCACCACGAGGTCGGCCGGGAGCTCCTCGGCCCGGCCGAGGAGGGTGTCCTCGAACCGGACCCGGAGCCCCCCGCCGCCCCGGACCACCTCGGAGGGGTTCCCCCGGCGGGTGACCACCCCGGCCCGCTGGGCCCGCTCCAGGAACTCCTCGTAGCCCTTGCCGAAGCAGCGGAGGTCCATGTAGAGCACCGTGATCTCGGCCTCCGGGAGCTTTTCCCGGAGCAGGAGGGCCTGTTTGAGGCTCGCCATGCAGCACACCCGGGAGCAGTAGGCCGCGCCGGTGGTGCGGTCGCGGGACCCCACGCACTGGAGAAACGCCACCCGGGCCGGCGGCCGCCCCTCCACCTCCACCTCGCCGCCCGTGGGCCCGGAGGCCGAGAGCATCCGCTCCAGCTCCAGGTTCGTGATGACCCCGGGGTACCGGCCGTACCCGAGCTCGGGCCGGCCCTCCCCCGGGGCGTCGGGCCGGTAGAGCCGGTACCCGGCGGCCGCGATCACCGCGCCGACCTCGAGCTCCTCGACCCGTTCGGCCTCGTCGAGGCGGATCGCATCCACGTCGCAGGCCGCGACGCACCGGGGCCCGTCGCGGCCGCACCGGCCCCGGGTGAGCTGGAGGCAGGCCTTCGGGTTCACGGCGTAGGCGGCGGGGACGGCCTGGGGAAAGGCGAGATCGATGGCCGCGCCCCGGGAGCGGCCCAGGTCGAACGCCCGGGGCACCCGGCCGGCCAGCCGGCAGGCCTCGGCGCACCGGCCGCAGGCCACGCACCGCTCCGGGTCCACGTACCGGGGCCGCACCCGGACCCGCGCCGCGAACCCGCCGCCCCGCTCCTCCAGGCCCACGAGCTCGGCCCGGGTCCAGATGCGCACCCGCGGATGGCGGCCCACCTCCGAGGTGCGGGGCGTCAGGGTGCACGACGAGCAGTCCAGGGTGGGGAAGGTCTTGTCGAGCCGGGCCATGTTGCCGCCCACGTAGTCCTCGCGCTCCACGAGCACCACCTCGACCCCGGCCTCGGCGAGGTCGAGGGCGGCCTGGATGCCGGCGATGCCGGCGCCCACCACGAGGACCCGGGGCACGGCTACCCTCCCAGGGGGCCGCGCACGGGGGAAACCACGGAGAACACGGAGGGCACGGAGGATGGGGGCGCGGCCGGATTCTCCGCCGCCCCCGTGGAGTCCGGTCGCGGAAACGAGGATGCCCAGACCGACGGGGCGCCCCCCGGCGGAGGGGGCCGAAAGCCGCCCAACCTCTTCCCGTGCTGGTTCATGGGCCCCTTCGCTTCGCCACCAGGCGGATCCGGGGGCTTCGCCTCCGCTGACACCCTCGCAGGGGCCGCCTCGGTTCGGTCCGCTGCGGCGCGTGAGGGCACGCGCCGCGGTCGCTCCCCTGCACCGGGCGGCCCGGGCTGCTCGGGCGTCGCGCTCCGGCGAAACCCCCGGATCCGCCCGCCCGGGGCATTCCGCCCCCTGGAGGCCGGCACACCCACCGGCCGCCCGGACCTCCCCCGGAACGTCACCCCCGGGCCTCCCGCGCG
>CAZUYO010000011.1:0-22755 GCA_964624725.1 uncultured Thermodesulfobacteriota bacterium | reverse complement strand
TCCTGGGCGGATTCGATCACCTTCTCCAGGACGTCGGTGGGGATCCGGCCCAGGTGGATGAACCGGATTCGGCCGGTGGCGTCCACGAGGTAGAGGGTGGGAGTGCCCACCACGCCGTAGCGTTCGGCCACCTCGAAGAACTGCTGGGTCTGCCTGTCGTACCCGTTGGGGAATGTGATACGTTTCGCCTGGATGAACGGGAGGATCTTATCGTCGTACTGGGGCCCGTCGAGGCAGATGCCCACCACCCGCACGCGGTCCTCCAGGCTCCGGGCCATTTCCGCGATGGCGGGAAGTTCCCGTTGGCACGGAAAACAGAAATAGCTCCAGAACACGATGAGCACCGGTTTGCCGCCATTGAGGCAGTCGGTGAGGCACAGGGGCGCGCCGTCGAAGGTGGTGAGCCGGAAGTCCGGCGCCATATCGCCCACCCGCACCGTGCCGTCCGTGGGTCTTGGCGCACCCGGCCGGGCGGGGGATCCCCACAGGACCACCGCAATCACGGTCAGGGCCGAGAGGAGTTGTTGCGCGGCGTTTCGCATTGTTTCAAGGGGAGCGCGATCCATGGCCGACGGTGACCTCCGGGTCGTGTTGGTCCACGGCCTGGGCGTGGACCACCGGATGTGGAAGTTGCAACTGCCGGTTCTGCAAGAACTGGGCCCCGTGTTCGCACCGGACCTCCCCGGGTTCGGCGCCGAGCCTCCCGTGCCGCCGGCCCAGCGGGGCGTGGTCGCCTACGCCCGGTGGCTGTGGGACCGGATCGATGCCCACGGGGGCCCCGGGCCGGTGGCGATCCTGGGGTACTCCATGGGCGGCACCGTGGGACTCGCGGCCGCCCTAGAGCGGCCGGAACGGGTGGCCGGCCTGGGGCTCTGCTGCACCTCGGCCCGGTGGGGCCGGGGGCTTCGCCGGTGGGCCGCCGTGGCGTTTGCCGGACTCGGGGGCCGGGTGGCCATGGAGGTGTTCCAGGCGTCCGTGCGGTGGGCGTTCAGCCGCCACCAGGGCCCCGAATGGGCCCGGCCCGCGGTGGAGGACATGGTGCGCCGGGCCCACCGGCCCACGATGCGCCGGCTGTATCTCGACCTGGCGCGCACCGATCTTGAGCCCCGGTTGCCCGAGCTCGGGATGCCGGCGCTCGTGGTGGCCGGCGGGCGCGACTGGCTCGCCCCCCCATCCCACGCCCGCCGGATGGCCCGGCGCCTGCCCCGGGCCGCACTCAGGATCCTGCCGGGCGCCGACCACATCCTGTGCCTGGGCCGGGCCCAAGAGTTCGCCGCGATCCTCGGGGAGTTCGTGCGGTCTCTGCGGGGTTCGGGCCCGGCGCCGGGCGCCGGGGCGGCGCGGCCCGAGCCCCAAGGGGGCGGGTCGGTGTCCGGCGCGTGAGTTCCGTGTTCCCCCCGAGGTGCGCCAGACGGCCGGGGCTCGGGCGCCCACGCCCGGGGAACACCGGCAGACCGTAGACCGCAGACCGTCGACCGTAGACTGTAGACCGCAGACCAAAGAGGGACGTCTCATGCGCATGGCCGAGGAGATCCGGGAGTTCTTGGCGGAGGAACCCTTCGCCGTGGTGGCCGTGGGGCTCGACCTGGGCCAGGGGGAGGAGGCCGTGCTCCTCGTGAAGACCCGCCGGGACGTGGCCGAGGCCCTGAAAGAGGCGGGGGCGCCGGTGGAGGCCGGCTGGGCCGTGGAGGCCACGGAGCACGGGCCGGTGGCCTGCTGGCTGGTCCGGTGCGAGGCCCCGGGGGCGGGGGAGCTTCTGGGCGAGGTGTACTTCGACCCCGAGGACCCGGCCGACCGGGACTACCTGCGCCGCCTGGCGGGCCAGGCCGAGGTGCGGGTCGGGTTCCTCGGTGAGGACCTGGAACCCGTGTGGCTCACCGGGCTGCGGTGGGACGAGGCGCGGCGGCTCGAGGCGGAACAGGTGCTCGACCGGCTCGAGGAGCTCCTGGAGCGGTGCGAGGCCGCGGATTTCGAGGCGGCCAAGGCGGCGTTTCAGGAGGCCCATCCGTTGGACGCGCTGGCCGAGCGGCTGTTTCCCGGATAGGCGGGAAGGAGGGCCCGCGGAGAAGGCGGGGTTCCGGCGCCGCGCTGCCGAACCGCCGGTGAACGTCACGAAGGCCTCCAAACGTATTGCCGGAGGCGGGCGGGGGGACGGCTCCGGCCGGTAGGCCGGGGCACCGGAGTCCTGGGACCCAACGCGGCCGAGCCCACGGGTTCGCCTGGGATGCCCGGCGTTTTCAACCGGTTGGAATTTCGGGACGGGCGTTCGGCCGCCTGGGTTTCCCCCCTGGGCGAAGCTCCGGGCCGGCCGGTGGCCCGGCGTTCCCATCAGGGGTTCGGGGTCCCCTCCCGTCCGGCCCGGAGCCGGCGGAGCAGGGCTTCCAGGTCCCGGGGCAGGGGGCTTTCGAACCGCAGGGGTTTCCCCGTAACGGGATGGTCGAACCCGAGCTTCCAGGCGTGGAGGGCCTGGCGCCCGAGGCGGGTTCGGCCCTCCTCCTCCCAGGCGTAGTGGCGGTCGCCCACGAGCGGGTGGCCGGCGGCCCGGAACTGGACCCGGATCTGGTTCTTGAGCCCGGTCTCGAGCCGGACCTCCACCAGGGTGGCGTCGGCGAACCGCTCGAGCACCCGGTAGTGGGTCACGGCCAGCGTGCCGCCCCGCTCCACCACGCGCTGCCGGAACCCGTCGCGGGTGAGCTCAAGCCGGTGGCGCAAGGTGCCGGCGTCTTCCTCGAGCCGGCCCCGGACCACGGCCAGGTACACCCGCTCGGGCGTGTGGGCCCGGAACTGGGCCACGAGCCCCTCCCAGGCCCGGCGGCCCTTGGCGAACACCACGAGCCCCGTGGTGTACCGGTCGATCCGGTGGGCGGCCCGGGCGGTACGTTTTTGGGATTCCAGATACCGGTTCAGGAGGTCCTGGAGGTTCCGGGCCCGGGTGCCGGGCACCGGCACCGTGAGGAGCCCTGCGGGTTTGTCCACCACCAGGAGGTGGGGATCTTCGTACACGATGCGGAAACGCTGAGGTCGTGGCACGGTCGCTCCCTGGGTTGATGGGACGCAGCCCCCCACTATACTTTGGCTCCCGTCGGGCCGACAACGAGAGCCCGGATAAAGGAAACGGCGGCACCTGCCGATCAGGGGAAAATCGGGTCACCGGACGCCACCGGCGTCCACAGCCACCGAAGGAGGACGACCATGGGAGCGGGAAGGAGAGCGGGAATCGTACGGTGGGGTCTGCTCGTGATCCTCGCCGTGGCATTGGCCGGGTGCGGCGACTCGAACCTATTCGGCGGGTCCTCGGACGGGTCGGGAACCCAGGCCGACCTGGAGAAAGGGCTCGAGGCCCTGGATGCCGCCAACTGGGACGAGGCCATCGAGGTGTTCTCCTCGATGGACACGAGCGACCCCGACGTCCGGAAATACCTGGCGAGCGCGTATCTCGGAAAGGCCGGGTTCGACACCCTCGAACTGGTGGACCGGGTGGCCGCGGCCCAGGACCAGGGCTCGATGCAGAGCGTCGCCTACGACGCGGTGACGCAGATCTTCGACGACGACGGCGACGGGGAGATCACGGAGGAGGAGCTCGGCGGGAACCTGGAGCTCGTGGCCAAGGCCCTGGCCGTGTTCGGGATCCAGCCGGGCGGGGCGGCCCGGGCGGCTGCAGCCGTGGACACCGGGGGGCTGACCGACGACGAGATCTTCCAGGCCGGTGTGCTGTCGGCCATCCATGCGATCCTGGGGGTGGTCCAGCAGCTGGAGTACCCTGAGGGTTCGGGCCACCTCCTGTTGACCCTCGACGCGCTGCGGCAGCACCCGCAGGCGATCGACGCCGTGACCGTGCCGGCCGGATTCGACGACGACCTGGCCTGGGTACGCGAGGCCGTCGGCGTTCTCTCCCCCGAGCTCCTGGCGGGCTCCTCGCCGGTGGACGGCAACGACATCGCCGACGACTTCAACCAGTTCCTGTTCGACATTCACTACCTGCCGGACGAACACGTGGACGATGCGGAGCTCCGGCAGTACCTCCACGAGCTCATTCAGTAGGAAAGGGGGGCACCGATGAAGCGATGGGCCATCTGGACGGCGTGTTTTCTGCTGGGGGCCTCGGCTGCGAGCGCGAGGGAACTCCCCCGCTACTTCCAGGCCGTGCGGCCCCTGGGCATGGGGGGGGCGTTCACGGCCGTGGCCGACGACGAGAACGCGCTCTTCTACAACCCGGCCGGGCTCGACAAGGTGGAGCATTGGGGGATGGGGCTCGTGAACCCCTTGTTCGAGGCGGGGGAGAAGGGGGTGGATCTGTACCGGGACGCCCGGGACACCGACTTCAACGAAACGACGGAGGTCACCGATCTCCTGCGGGACTACATCGGCGAGTACCTCCATTACCGGGCCGCCGTGTTTCCCCACTTCGTGCGCCACCGGTTCGCCCTGGGGGTGTTGGGGCAGGTGAACGTCAACGTCCAACCCCACAACGTGGCGTTCCCGGAGGCCGACGTGGATGCCGCGGCCACGGTGGGCGGGCACCTCGGCCTGGGGTGGGGGTTCTTCGAGAACAAGCTCCGGATCGGCGGGGCCGTGAAGTACGTGAAGGCCTACCGGCTCCAAGAGGTGTACACCGCGGCCGACATCGCCTCGGACGACTTTGAGGATCAACTGAACGACGATCTGAAGGACGGCGCCGGGTTCGGGTTCGACCTGGGCGCGATGTACACGTTCCCGGTGCTTTTGAAGCCCACGGTGGCCGTGGCGGTGCAGAACGTGACCGACACCGACCTCGGGGACGCCGGGGAGCTCCCCCAACAGATCAACCTGGGGGTCTCGGTGGAGCACGCGTTCTCCTGGCTCACCCTCGTGGGCGCGGCCGACTGGGTCGACGTGACCACCGAGCTGGGGACGGACGACGACGTGTACAAGCGGCTCCATTTCGGTCTCGAGGCCCGGCTGCCCAAGGTGCTGTCGTTCCGGGCCGGCCTCTACCAGGGGTACGGCTCCTTCGGGGCGACGCTCGACCTCTGGGTCCTCCGGATCGACTACGCCACCTACGCCGAGGAGATCGGTTCGGCCGCAGGCGTTCGGGCCGACCGGCGCCATGTGGTCCAGGCGACATTGGGGTGGTGAGGGAGGTTGACACCACGGGACCAGGCGCTAGGCTGAGACTCGTCCGGAGGCGGTCCGGCTCCGGGTCAGCGGGTCGGAGGATCGAACCCGGACCCAGGCGCGGCCGGGGCGCTGCGACAACCCTCACGTTTCCAAGGGAGATGACGACGCGTTGATCCGGCCCCGGCGGCCTCGCGGCCGCGGCCGACCCGGACACCCCGAGAACCCCGGCAGCGCGGGCTGCCGGGGTTCTCCATGTGAGCCTGTTCGCCCCTTCCCTTTCGAAGGAAGCCCCATGGTCCTCTCCCAGTCCCCGGAACCCGGGGCCTCGCTCCTCGCCCTTCGGGGGGATGTCCTGACGCTCACCCTGTCCGTCTCCCCCGCCTCGGAGGGGGCGGCATACGTCCGCACGAATCTCGGCCGGGCCGGGGTTCGCCGGGCCGAGATCGTGGCCGAGGCCGAGGACGGGGTGCCGGCGCTCGGGGGCGACTGGCACGACGTGCCCATGGAGCACGCCTCCCCGGGCCGGTTCGTGGCCCGGCTTCCCCTGGCCGAGGTGGGGGTGTTCGAGGCCAAGGCGTTTTTCCTGCCCCGCGGCCGCCGCGATCCCCGGTGGCCCCCCGGTCCGAACCTCCGGGTCAAGGTCGAGGCCGCCCAGAACCTCGCCGCCAACAGCCAGTACACGGCCTTCGTGCGGATGTTCCGAAAACCGGTGCCGCCGGACCCGGGCGCGAAGCCCTGCGAGGCCCTCCTCGACCGCCTCGGGTACACGGTGATCCCGGCCTCCGGCACCTTCCGGGAGCTCGCGCGCCGGCTCGACCACATCCTGGGCACGCTCCGGTGCCGGATCATCCAGCTCCTGCCGATCCACCCCGTGCCCACCACCTACGCCCGCATGGGCCGGTTCGGCAGCCCCTACGCGGCCTTGGACTTTTTCGACGTGGATCCCGCGCTCGCGGAGTTCGATCGGCGCACCACCCCCCTCGACCAGTTCCGGGAACTCCTCGACGCGGTGCACGCCCGGGGCGGGCGGCTGTTCCTGGACATCCCCGTCAACCACACGGGCTGGGCCTCGTGGCTCCAGATCCACCGGCCCCACTGGTTCGCCCGGGACGAGGCCCGGCGGTTCGCCTCGCCCGGGGCCTGGGGCGTCACCTGGGAGGACCTCTCGAAGCTCGACTACGCCCACCGGGACCTCTGGCGGTACATGGCCCGGGTGTTCCTGTACTGGTGCCGCCAGGGGGTGGACGGGTTCCGGTGCGACGCGGGGTACATGATCCCCACGGAGGTGTGGCGCTACATCGTGGCCCGGGTACGCCAGGAGTACCCGGACACCGTGTTCCTGCTCGAGGGGCTGGGAGGGCCCGTGGCCACCACCGAGGCTCTGCTCGCGGACGCGGGGCTCGACTGGGCCTACTCGGAGCTCTTCCAGAACTACGACCGGGGCCAGATCGAGGGGTATCTGCCCGAGGCCGAGCGGATCGCCCAGGCCCGGGGCCTCCTGGTCCACTACGCCGAGACCCACGACAACAACCGGCTCGCCGCCACCTCCGAGGCCTTTGCCCGGCTGCGCACCGCCCTCACCGCGCTCCTAAGTCGCCGGGGGGCGTTCGGCATCACCTGCGGGGTGGAGTGGCTCGCCACCGAGAAGCTCGACGTCCACGGCGCCTCCGACCTCGCCTGGGGCGCCCAGCCGAACCTGGTGGATTGGATCGCCCGGCTCCACGCGATCCACGAGGTCCACCCGTCGTTCCTGCCCGGCGCGAGAATCCGGCTCGTGACCCGCGGGCCGGGAAACGTGCTGGCGGTCCGGCGCGAGGACCGGGACGGCCGGTTCCCCCTGCTGGTCGCCGCGAACCTGAATCCGGGCGAGCCCGCCCGGGTGGCCTGGGACCCCGGGGCCACCCCGGGGGAGCCGCCCCTCCGGGACCTCCTCACCGGCCGGGAATGGGTCCCCGAGTCCACGCCGGCCGGCCCCGGCCTCGCCCTCGGCCCCGGCCAACTCGTGTGCCTCACGGCCCGGCCGGCCGACCTGGAGGCCGTGGAGCGGGCCCTGGCCGAGCCCCCGGGGTTCCTCGAGCCGGTGCGGCGGCAGCGGCTCCGGGCCAAGGTGCTGGATCTGGCCCGGTGGTTCGGCCGGGAGGAGGCCGTGCTCGACGACCTCGACGCCCTGGCCGAGGAGCTCGGCCGGGACCCGGCCGGGGCCTGCACCCGGATCGCGGGTCGGCGCTGGCCCCCGGTGGTGCGCTGGAGGTGGCCGGCCGACGCCCGGCGGCGGGTGCCGGTGCCCCCGGGAGCCGTGCTCCTCGTCACGGCGGAGAGCCGGTTCCGGGCCGACCTTCGGATGGGGGACCGGACCCTGGCCCGGGACGACTCCCTGCCGCTCCCGGGCGGGGGGCAGTTCGCCGTCGTGGTGCCCGGGATCCGGCCCGAGGAGGCCCAGGGGGTCGGCCTGGCCCTGCGGGTGTACGAGCCGGAGGGCACGAAGGCGGTGGAGGCGCCGGTGCTCCTGCTGGGCACGGCGGAACCCCGGGTGCGGATGGGGTTCGAGGGCGCCTCGATCCGGGGCCGGTACGCGCTCCTGGCGAATGCCCGGGGGGCCATGGCCCAGGTGCGGGCGGAATGGGGGGAGGTGGAAAGCCTCTACGACGCGTGGCTCGCCGGAAACCTCGACCCGGACCGGCCGGTGGACCGCCACGTGATGCTGAAACGGATGCGGGGATGGGTGGTCTACCGGGGGTACAGCCAGGCCCTGGGCGCCGGGTGCACCGAGCGGTTCGGGGTGGACCCCGACGGCGCGGCCCGGTGGAGGTTCTCGGTGCCCTGCGGCATGGGTCGCCGGGTCGTGCTGGACGCGGTGCTCCGCATCGCCCCCGACGAGAACCGGGTGCAGGCCGAGTTCCACCGCCAGACGGCCGGGGAGGGCCCGGACGTCCTGCCCGACGACGAGCCGGTGCGGTTGATCCTCCGGCCCGACGTGGAGGACCGCCCCAACCACGGCCACACCAAGGCCTACGCCGGCCCCGAGAAGGTGTGGCCCGAGGCCGTGCGGCCGTTCCCGGCCGGGTTCGAGTTCGCCCCCGACCCGGCGCGGCGCCTCGTGGTGGCGGCCATGCCCGGGGAGTTCGTGCCCGAGCCCGAGTGGGCGTACGGGATCCACCACCCCTGGGAGGCCTCCCGGGGCATCGACCCCCTCTCCGACGCCTTCAGCCCGGGATACCTGCGGCTTCGGCTGGCCGGGGGGGAGCGGGCGTTGGTGCAGGCCGAGATCCGGACCGGCCGGGAGTTCCCGGCCCCGGCCCCCCGCTTGCGGGCCCGGCGTCCCCGGGGAGACCGGGTGGCGCTCCCCGCGGTCCTCCGGGCGGCCCTCGACGCGTTTCTCGTCCACCGGGACGGGGGGCTCACCGTGATCGCGGGATACCCCTGGTTCCTGGACTGGGGCCGGGACACGCTCATTTTCCTCCGGGGCGCCGTGGCCGCCGGGTTCGGGGAGGAGGCCCTCGAGATCCTCCTGGGCTTCGCCCGGTTCGAGGACCGGGGGACGATCCCCAACATGATCCGGGGCGCCGACACCTCGAACCGGGACACGTCCGACGCCCCCCTCTGGCTCCTCGTGGTGGCCGGGGAGGTCGCCGAGGTGTTGGGCGGGGCGGTGTGGGACGAGGACTGCGGGGGCCGGACCCTCCGGGACGTGGCCCGCTCCATCGCCGAACACTACCTCTCGGGAACCCCCAACGGGGTGCGGGCCGATCCGGCCACCGGGCTCGTGTTCAGCCCGGCCCATTTCACCTGGATGGACACGAACCACCCCGCCGGCACCCCCCGGGAGGGGTACCCGGTGGAGATCCAGGCCCTGTGGCACCGGGGGCTCCGGGTGCTGGCCGAGGCCACCGGGGACGCCCGGTGGGCCCGCGCGGCCGACCGGGTGCGGGACGCGTTTCGGGCCCTCTTCTTCCGGGACGACCTGGGGTTCCTGTCCGACTGCCTCCACGGGCCCCCGGGCACCCCGCCTGGCGAGGCCGCGGCCGACGACCACCTGCGGCCCAACCAGCTCCTGGCCCTCACCCTGGGGCTCTACGACGACCCAGCGGGGTGCCGGAGGGTGCTCGAGAACTGCCAGGAACTCCTGGTGCCCGGCGCCATCCGGAGCCTCGCGGACCGGCCGCTGGGGGTGCCGTTGACGATCGAGCACCGGGGCCGGGTCCTGGGCGACCCCCGCCGCCCGTACCGGGGCCGGTACGAGGGGCCCGAGGACACGGCCCGAAAGCCCGCCTACCACAACGGCACGGCCTGGACCTGGCCGTTTCCCCTCTACGCCGAGGCCCTGTGGCGGGTGTACGGGGAAGAGGTGCGCGGGGAGGCCCGGGCCCTTTTGGGCTCGGTGGCGGGGCTCGTGGAAGGGGGGTGCGTGGGGCACGTGCCGGAGATCCTCGACGGCGATGCCCCCCATGCCCAGCGGGGCTGCGGGGCCCAGGCCTGGGGCGCCTCGGAGTTCGTGCGGGTGCTTGCGCTCCTGGAAGGCCGGGGATAGGTTGGCGGGCCGGGGCGCGAAGTCGGGGGGCGACCGCGGCGATCCATTTCGTTGGGAGGAGGGAGAACGCATGGCGAGGAAACCTCGGAGCAAGACGGGACGACGTCGGGTCCGGTTCGCGTTTCGGGCCGACCCGGGAAGCCGGGTTTGCGTGGCCGGGACCTTCAACGGCTGGGACCCGGACAAGACCGTGCTGCGGGACCGCACCGGCCGGGGGGAGTACGTCCGGCAGGTGCTTCTCGAACCCGGCCGGTACGAGTACAAGTTCGTCGTGAACGGGGTGTGGTGCGTGGATCCCGAGAATCCCCACTGGGTTCCCAACGAGTTCGGCACGTTGAACAGCGTGCTGGATCTGCGATGATCGGGCCGGCCGGGCCCGGGGGTGAGGGATGAGGCGGCGAAAGCCCCGGATCCTCATCGTGACCCCGGAGATCACGTATCTTCCGGAGGGCATGGGAAACCTGTCGAACCGCCTGACCGCCAAGGCCGGGGGGCTCGCCGACGTGTCGGCGTCCCTGGTGGCGGCGCTCTTCGACCTGGGGGCCGATGTGCACGTGGCCCTGCCCCACTACCGGCAGCTCTTCCACATCGACATCGGCCGGTTCATCAGCGAGGAGCTGCGGACGTACCTCAGCAAGCTGCCGGAAGACCGGGTCCACCTGGCCGAGGACCGGATCTTCTACTACCGGGACTCGGTGTACAGCGATTATCAGACCGAGAACCTGAAGCTCGCCCTCGTGTTCCAGCGGGAGGTGATCAACAACATCCTGCCCTGGGTGCGGCCCGACCTCGTGCACTGCAACGACTGGATGACCGGGCTCGTGCCGGCCCACGCCCGGCGGCTCGGGATCCCGAGCCTGTTCACCGTGCACAACATCCACACCCGGGAGGCCACCCTGGCCCAGATCGAGGACCTGGGGATCGACGCGGCCGAGTTCTGGATGAACCTCTACTACGTCCAGATGCCGGGGTCCTACGAGGAGACCCGGGAGCGGACCCCGGTGGATCTCCTGACGAGCGGGATCTTCGCCTCCCACTTCATCAACACGGTGAGCCCCACGTTCCTGCGGGAGATCGTGGAGGGGCGGCACGACTTCGTGCCCCATCCGGTGCGCCGGGAGATCCGGGCCAAGGACGACGCCGGGTGTGCCGCGGGCATCCTGAACGCCCCGGACCCCTCCTACCACCCGGTGCGGGACGAGGCGTTGGTGTCCCGGTACGGGCCCGAACGCCACCCCGAGGGCAAACGGGAGAACAAGCTCGCGTTCCAGCGGACCCTGGGCCTCGAGGTGAACCCCGACGTGCCCCTGTTCTTCTGGCCGTCGCGCCTCGACCCGGTGCAGAAGGGCTGCGATCTCCTGGCCCACGTGCTCTACGAGGTCGTGTCGGCCTACTGGCACGACGGGCTCCAGGTGGCCTTCGTGGCCAACGGGCCCTACGCCCGGGTGTTCTCGGAGATCGTCGCCTTCCACGGGCTCCAGGGCCGGGTGGCCGTGCACCCCTTCCGGGAGGATCTCTCCCGGCTCGGGTACGCCGCGGCCGACTTCGTCCTGATGCCGTCGAAGTTCGAGCCCTGCGGGCTCCCCCAGATGGTCGGCATGATCTACGGCGCCCTGCCCGTGGTCCACGACACCGGGGGGCTCCACGACACCGTGGAGCCCCTCGACCCGGCCCGGGGCCAGGGCAACGGGTTTCGGTTCGAGGTGTACGACCCGCCGGGGCTGCGGTGGGCGATCGACCGGGCCATGGACTTTTACCGGCTGCCTCCCGCCGCGCGGTTCCGGGAGGTGCGGCGGATCATGGCCGAGGCCGCCGGCCGGTTCACCCACGCCGAGACGGCCCGGCGCTACATCGAGCTCTACGAGCGCATGCTGGCCCGGCCGCTGGTGGAGTAGCCGTGGCGGTTCGCCGGTTTCCCTGGGGGGATCCCCTCCTCGAGCCGTTCCGGGGCGCCATCGAGGCCCGGCGCGAGCGCATCCGCCGGTGGGAACGCCGCCTGACCCGCGGCCGGACGCGCCTGGCCGATTTCGCGAGCGGCCACGAGTACTTCGGGCTCCACCGAACCCCGGAGGGCTGGCGGTTCGCCGAGTGGGCGCCCGCGGCCGAGGCCATCTACCTCGTGGGCGACGCCACCGGGTGGCGGGAGGACGAGCGCTACCGGCTCCGTCGGCTCGACGCCCACGGCCGGTGGGAACTCACCCTTCCGCCCGACGGGCTCGCCCACGGCCAGCATTACAAGCTCAAGGTGTACTGGCCCGGGGGCTCGGGGGAGCGGATCCCGGCCTGGGTCCGGCGGGTGGTCCAGGACCCGGAGACCCGGCTGTTCAGCGCCCAGGTGTGGGCCCCGGCCGAGCCCTACCGGTGGCGGCACGAGGCCCCTCCGGCCCCGGAGGCCCCCCTCATCTACGAGGCCCACGTGGGCATGGCCCAGGAGCGGGAGGGCATCGGCACCTACGCCGAGTTCCGCGACCACGTCCTGCCGCGCATCGTTCGCCTCGGGTACAACACCGTGCAGCTCATGGCCGTGGCCGAGCACCCCTACTACGGGTCGTTCGGGTACCACGTGTCGAGCTTTTTCGCGGCTTCGAGCCGGTTCGGGACCCCGGAGGACCTGAAATCCCTGGTGGACGAGGCCCACCGCCTGGGACTTCGGGTGATCATGGACCTGGTGCACTCCCATGCCGTGAAAAACGAGAACGAGGGCCTCGGCCGGTTCGACGGCACCCGGTACCAGTACTTCCACGACGGGCCCCGGGGCGAGCACCCGGTGTGGGACTCGCTGCTGTTCGACTACGGCAAGCCCGAGGTCCTTCACTTCCTGTTGTCGAACTGCCGCTTCTGGCTCGACGAGTACCGGATGGACGGGTTTCGGTTCGACGGGGTCACGAGCATGCTCTACCTCCACCACGGCCTGGGCCACGCGTTCGGGCCCTACGGGGAGTACTTCGGGCCCGACGTGGACGAGGACGCCTACGCCTATCTGGCCCTGGCGAACCGGGTGATCCACCAGGTGCGGCCCGACGCGATCACGGTGGCCGAGGACGTGAGCGGCATGCCGGGCCTGTGCGCCCCGGTGGGGCAGGGCGGCGCGGGGTTCGGCTACCGCCTCGCCATGGGGGTGCCGGACTGCTGGTTCCGGCTGGTGCGGGAGGTGCCCGACGAGGCCTGGGACCTGGGGTGGCTCTGGCACGAGCTCAACAACCGAAGGCCCGAGGAGCGGGTGGTGAGCTACGCCGAGAGCCACGACCAGGCCCTGGTGGGGGGAAAGAGCCTGATTTTCGAGTTGATCGACGCGGCCATGTACGACCACATGCACCGATCGCAGGCGAACCTGGCGGTGGAACGGGGCGTGGCGCTTCACAAGATGATCCGCCTGGCCACCCTGGCCACGGCCGGGCACGGGTACCTGACCTTCATGGGCAACGAGTTCGGCCACCCCGAGTGGGTGGACTTTCCCCGCGAGGGGAACGCCTGGTCCTACCGGTACGCCCGCCGCCAGTGGAGCCTGGCCGACGACCCCGATCTTCGCTACCACGGTCTGGGGGAGTTCGACCGGGCCATGGTCGGCCTGGCCCGGGACGAGGGGTTCCTGGGCCGGGACGAGCCCCGGCTCCTGGCGCTCCGGGCCGAGGACCAGGTGCTCGCCTGGGCCCGGGGGCGGTGCTATTTCCTGTTCAACTTCCACCCCACCCGGTCGGTGGCGGACTACCCGGTCGAGGTGCCGCCCGGGGCCTACGACCTCGTTTTGGACACCGATGAGCCCCGGTTCGCCGGGCCGGGCCGGGTGGCCCCGGGGCAGCGGTTCCTGACCCACCCGCTTCCGGGGGGGCACCTGGGCATCCGGGTCTACCTGCCGAGCCGGTGCGCCCTGGTGCTCCGCCGGAACCCCTGACGCGTTTTCACGAGAAAGGACACCTCCCATGCAGATCCGAACCTTCTCGGTGATCCCGCGGCTTCCGGAGCGGCTCGCCCCGCTCCTGGAGATCGCCCAGAACCTCTGGTGGGTGTGGAACCCCGAGGCCGTGGACCTCTTTCGCCGCATCGACCACGACCTGTGGTCGTCCGCGGGCCACAACCCCGTGGCCCTGCTGGGCCAGGTGGACCAGGCGCGCCTCGAGGCGCTCGCCCGGGACCCCGTGTTCCTGGCCCACATGGACCGGGTGGCCCAGGCCCTGGGGCGGTACCTCACCATGCCCACCTGGGCCTCCCAGGCGCACCCGGAGTTCGGGGACGCGCGGATCGCCTATTTTTCCATGGAGTTCGGCATCCACGAGTGCCTGCCCATCTACGCCGGGGGGCTCGGGGTGCTGGCCGGCGACCACCTGAAGAGCGCGAGCGAACTGGGGCTCCCCTTCGTGGGCGTGGGGCTTTTGTACCGCCAGGGGTACTTCCACCAGTACCTGACCCACGACGGGTGGCAGCAGGAGGTCTACCCGGAAAACGACGTGTACAACATGCCGCTTCGGCCGGTGCGCGGCGCCGACGGCGCGCCCGTGGAGGTCGAAGTGCGCGTCTCGGGCCGGCCGGTCCGGATCCGGGCCTGGAGGGCCCAGGTGGGCCGGATCCCCCTCTACCTCCTCGACACGAACCTCGAGGCCAACGCCCCGGCCGACCGGGCCATCACCTACCAGCTCTACGCCCCCGGAACCGGGATGCGGATCCGCCAGGAGATCGTGTTGGGGGTGGGGGGGGTGCGGGTTCTCCAGGCGCTCGGCATCGAGCCCGCGGTGTGCCACATGAACGAGGGCCATTCCGCGTTCCTGGGGCTCGAGCGGATCCGCCAGGTGATGGAGCGCACCGGGCTTTCGTTCCCCGAGGCCCTGGAGGCCGTGCGGGTGGGGAGCGTGTTCACCACCCACACCCCGGTGCCGGCCGGGATCGACCTCTTTTCCCCGGCCGAACTGGAGGAGCACCTGGGGGACTATCTGCGCGAATCGGGGATCGGCGTCGAGAACCTCCTCTCCCTCGGTCGGGAGCGGCCGGACGACCCGAACGCGGCCCTTTCCATGGCCGTCTTGGCCCTGCGGCTGAGCGGCCACCGCAACGGCGTGAGCCGGCTCCACGGCCGGGTGTCGCGGCGCATGTGGGCCGGGGTGTGGCCGGGGATCCCGGAGGAGGAGGTCCCGATCGGCCACGTCACCAACGGCATCCACGTGCGCAGCTGGCTCTCCGACGAGATGGCCCGGCTGTTCGACCGGTACCTGGGGCCTTCGTGGGTGGACGAGCCCCTCAACCAGGCCATGTGGAAGCGGGTCCACGACATCCCCGACAACGAGCTCTGGCGGGCCCAGGAGCGGCTCAAGGAGCGGCTCGTGGGGTTCGTGCGCCGCCGGCTGCGCACCCAGCTCGAGCGCCGGGGCGCCCGGCCCGACGAGCTGCGGACGGCCGAGGAGGTGCTCGACCCCGAGGCCCTCACGATCGGGTTCGCCCGGCGGTTCGCCACCTACAAGCGGGGGATCCTCCTGTTTCGGGACCCCGAGCGGCTCGCCCGGATCCTCAACCACGCGGACCGGCCCGTGCAGATCATCTTCGCGGGCAAGGCCCACCCGGCGGACAACGAGGGAAAGACGTTCATCCAGCGGATCGTGCACCACTGCCGGGACAAGGCGTTCCGGCACCGGGTCGTGTTCCTCGAGGACTACGATGTGAACCTGGCCCGGTACCTGGTGCAGGGCTGCGACGTGTGGCTCAACACCCCCCGCCGGCCCCTGGAGGCCTGCGGCACGAGCGGCATGAAGGTGGTGCCGAACGGGGGCCTGCACCTGAGCGTGCTCGACGGCTGGTGGGACGAGGCCTACGACGGCGAGGTGGGATGGGCCATCGGCCACGGCGAGGAGTACGACGACCCCGAGGTCCAGGACCGGGTCGAGAGCCTGGATCTCTACGACCTCCTGGAGAACGAGGTGGTGCCCCTCTATTACACCCGGGGCGACGACGGGCTGCCCCGGGGGTGGATCCAGAAGATGAAAACGGCCATGGAGCGGCTCACCCCCGTGTTCAACACGAACCGGATGGTGCGGGAGTACACGGAGAAGTACTACCTGCCGGCCCTCGGGCTCTGGAAGCGGTTCGCCCAGAGCAACTACCAGGCGGCCCGGGCCCTGGCCCGGTGGAAAGGCCGGGTGCGGGAGGCCTGGCCCGGGATCCGGGTGGCCGAGGTCCGGGCCGACGACGGCGGGGAGCGAAGGGTGGGGGAGGATTTCCCCGTGCGGTGCGTCGTGCACCTGAACGGGCTGTCCCCGGAGGATGTGCAGGTCGAGCTCTACTACGGCCCCCTCGACCCGGCGGGCCGGATCGCGCACCCCGGGCGCCGCACCCTGCGCGCCGAGGGGCACCGGGACGACGGGATCTTCGAGTTCGCCGGGGAGATCCCGTGCGAGCGCACCGGCCGGTACGGCTACGTGGTACGGGTGCTCCCGCACCACCCGAACCTCACGAGTCCCTGGGACCTGGGGCTCGTGGTGTGGGGGTGAGGCTCAGGGCCGGAGCCCCTTTTGCAGGAGCTCCCGCTGGCCCTGGACGATGAACCGGGCGATCCGGCCCTCGACCCGGGCGGGCAGGGGCGCGAACCGCAGCCGGACCCGCCCCGGGAACGGGGCCGTCCTCGGGTCGGGCCGGGCCTCGAGCACGAGGGCCGGGACCGGGCCCAAGATTTCCTCGGGGCCGAGCCGGATCCAGAGTTGCAGGTCGGTGCCGGGGGAGGGAAGCGGGGGGGCGGCCGAGAGGCGGGCCCCGCCGACGCTGAGGTCGAGCACCACGCAGGGCCTAGGCCCGGCCTCCCCCGGGGCGGCCCATTCGGCCTTGAGGGTGCAGCCGAGACGGTAGGCCGACCGGCGGTTGATCCGCTCGACCCCGCCCTCCTCGATCCGCAGCACCCACCGGTCCCCCGCCCCGGGGGCCAGCCGGCCGGCCACCCGGAGCACGCCCCCCGGGCCGGGCACCCGAAACTCGGCCGGCTCCCCGCCCGGCGCGACCGGGGGAGGCGGTGAGGCCAGGGGGGCGAGGACCACCCGGTCGGCGGCCACGTCGAGGCACACGGCCTCGACCGGGGCCGACCCTCCGATCCGCAAAAACCCCCGGGCCTGGATCGCGTCCAGGGCCCAGGGGGGCAGGTCAGGCCGGCCCGAGTTTGCGGATCCGCTCGCTCGGCGACTCAATTTCGGTGATGCGGAGGGCGAAGTGGTCGGAGCTCACCACCACGAGCTCGCCCTTGGCGAGCACCCGGTTGTTGACCACGAGCTCCACCGGGGCCTCCGTGTCCTTGTCCAGATCGATGATCGACCCGGGCCGGAGCCGCTGGATGTCCTTCAGGGGCATCTCGGCCTCGCCCAGCCGCACCGTGGCCTCCACCTCCAGGTCCAGGATGAGGTCGATGTTGCGGATGTCCGGGGGCGCGGCCGCCTCCGCCCCGCCCCCCGCGAACGCCGGCTGCGGCGTCCCCGAAACCACCGAGGTCTGCGGGGCCTCGTCCTCCTCCTCCCGCAGGACCTTCGCCATCTCCCGGGCCACCCCCACCGGCAGGAGGACCCGAAGGGGGGTTTCGAGCACCCCGTCCACCTTGATCGTGCCCACCCCCAGGAACGCCTGGCCCCAGGGGAGCACCTCGGTCAGGGTTTTTGCCTCCACCGCCTCGACCGTGGGGGGGGAGAACCCCACATCGCGGCCCAGGGTGGCCGACAGGGTCGGCGCGCCGCTCCCGGCGATCTGGGTCAGGGCCTCCTTAAGGGCGTCGAGGTCCGCCTCCTCGAGGGCCTCCTTCTCCTTCCCTTCGCCCCCGAGGATGAGGTCGGCGAGCATCGAGGCCTCCCGGTGCCGCAGGAGAAACGCGAGTTCCCCGTCGAACCCCGACCGGAACGGGAACCGGGCCAGGAGCCCCTTGTCCGCCGCCAGATCCTCCAGGTTCACCACCTGGCCGATGCCCTCGCTCACCGTCGCCGGCCGGGCCAGGAGGGAGGCCAGCGCCGAGTTGGCCGAGGCGAAGAACACCCGGATGGCCCGCTCCACCTCCTCGACCTCGGAGGGGCTCAGGTCGGAGGCGGGCGCCTCCCCCAGGTCGTCGGCCGCCGCGCTCAGCAGGCGGTCGATCTCGTCTTGGCTCAGGATGTCGGACATGGCTCCTCCCGCTACCCGGTGCCGGCCTCGAGGGCCTGGAACTCGTCCCCGGCGTCCGGGGCCGGTTCGGGTTCCTCGTCGCGGATGACGCTTTCGATGCGCACGGCCTTGCGCCCCTTGCGGGCCCCGTAGAGGCCCCGGAACTTGGGGAGCTCCGCCACCGAGACCGTGACCTGCTGGTGGAGGTCGGCCCCCAGGGGCAGGAGATCCCCCTCCTTGAGCCCGAGGATCTGCCGGATCGTGAGCCGCTTCCGGCACAGGTCGGCCTGGAGCCCCACCACGGCCCGGGCGATCACCTCGTCGAGCCGGCGGTAGTCGGCCTCGGTCATCCGGGTGGTGATGTCGGTCTGGTGCTCCTGGCGGAGTTCCACGGCAAAGGGTTCCAGGTAGATCGCCGGGATGCACAGGTTCATCATGCCCGAGGTCTGGCCCACCTTCACCTCGAACACGATCACCACCACGATCTCGTTGGGGGCCACGATCTGCACGAGCTGGGGGCTCGTTTCCCGCCGGTCGAGCACGAACCGGGTCTCCCCGATGGTGCGCCAGGCGTCCTGGAGGTCCCGGAGGGCCATGTCGATGAACCCCTCGATCAGGGCCTGCTCGATGGGCGTGATCTCCCGGTTCATCGTGGGGGTTTCCGACGAGCCCCCCATGAGCTTCTCGATCACGGCGAACACCAGCGTGGGGTTCACCTCGAAGGCCAGGGTGCCGCCCTGGGGGGCGATCTTGACCACGTTGATGCAGGTGGTCTCCGGGAGGCTCATCAGGAACTCGGCGTACGAGAGCTGATCCACGCTCAGGAGCACGATGTCCGAGATGGTCCGCAGGTACGCCGAGAGATCCAGGGCGAGGTTCCGGGCGTAGCGCTCGTGCAGGAAGTGGAGGCTCTGGAGGACGTTTTTGGAGATGCGGTTCGGCCGTTTGAAATCGTACCGGCTCGCCCGCTTGCGGTACCGGGTGGGGGCCGGCTTGGCCGCCGGTTCCGCCGGCGCCGCCTCCTGCTGGAGCGGGATGCTCTGGAGGAGGGCGTTCACTTCTTCCTGACTCAGAAGCTCCGACACGGTCGTCCTCGCGGGTACGGTGCGAAACCGGAACGAAACGAACCCGTTCCCCTCTCCATCGGCAGGTCCGGTGGAAAACGTGAGGGGCGCGGTCCCCCGGCTACTCCAGCAGACCCTCCAGCAGGCCCCGTAACCGCAGGACGGCGGCCGAATGGAGCTGGCTCACCCGGGATTCCGTCACCCCCAGGATCTTCCCCACCTCCTTCATGGTGAGCTCGTTGAAGTAGTAGAGCTTCAGGACCATCCCCTCCTTCTCGGGGAGTTCGTCGATCTTCCGGGCCAGGATGTCCCGCACCTCCTGCTTGCGCAGGAGTTCGAAGGGGCTCTTCTCGGGCTCGTCGGGGATGTACTCCCCGAGCTCCCGCGCCTCCTCGTCGTCCTCCACCTCGCCGCCGGGGCGGTTCAGCGACAGGAGCGAAAGCCCCCGGGCCTTGTAGAGGAGGTCGTTGAACTCGTCCATGGAGATGCCCATGGCCGCCGCGGCCTCCTCGTGGGTGGCGGGCCGCTGGAGCTGCTGCTCCAGTTCGTGGAACACCCGGGCGAGCTCCCGCTCCTTGCGGCGCATGGACCGGGGCGCCCAGTCCTGCTGCCGCAGGTAGTCCAGCATGGCCCCGCGGATGCGGAACTCCGCGTACGTTTTGAACTTGACCCCCCGGTCGGGCACGAACTTGTCGATGGCGTCGATGAGGCCGATGACCCCGGTGTTGATGAGGTCGTCGAGTTCGATGGAGGAAGGGAGCCGCGCCGCCATCCGCTCGGCGATGTATCGGACGAGGGGCGCGTACTCCTCGATGAGCTCGTCTCTGGTGGGCTGGGGCTCGGCGGCAGAAATGGCCGACACTCCTTCGGGTTCGAGACGGCTGGGGAAGGGCGGACGGGCAGGAAAAACCGGCCGGTATCCTAACACCGCGTTTTTCGGAGTGTCAACGCGTGCGAGGGCCCGGCCCCCCGGACGCAGGGCGCACGAATCCCCTTCGTTCCCACAAGGGGGGAGCGAAGGGGCGGTTAGTCCAGGTAGAGGGCCCGGAGGCGGGCCTCGAGATCCTGGACCGTCACCCGGTCGTCGGCGATCTCGTTTCGGTGCCGGGCCACGAGGCGGTCCCGCGTGTCGCGCACCTTGGCCTGGCGGGCGTCCGGATCGAGGTCGGGGTGGTCCCGCTCGACCATCTGCGACGCCAGGGAGCCCACCCACTGGACCTTTTGGGCCGTGGGGCTCAGGTTCACCCGGTCCCCGGACGGGGCGGCGCTGGGCGCCGCCTTCGCCTTGGGCCGCTGAACCTTGCCCAGCCGGTCCTGGCGGGCGTAGGTGCGCAGCACGTTGTGCACCGTGAATTGGGAAATGCCCATGATCCCGTCCCTGGGAAGAGGGTCTGCTCCTTCGTGTTGACGGATCGGCAGGGGGGCGAGGAGTCTTTAGGGAAAACCGGGGGTGGGGATCATTTTTTTTGGTAGGCGGCCACGGCCCGCCGGGCCGGGGCCCGGGGCGCGGCCCCCGCGGCGGGAAGGAGCTCGTGGCAGCGGCGCTCGGCCTCCACGAGCTCCGCAACCAACGTCTGGAGCTCGCGGACGGCCCCGGCGAACGCCGGACGGGCGCGCTCCTCGGCCGATGCCGCCTGGGCCTCCGCCCAGAGCCGGGCGGCCTCCCCGACGAGGTGGTCCTTGCGGGTCAGGAGCTCCACGAGGGGGCCGTAGTCCCCGCGCCGCAGGAGGGCCTCCTGCTCGGCCGTGAGCCCGAGGAGCTCCCGGTAGGCGGCGAGGCAACGCTTCAGGGCGTCCGTGGGGGACAACGTGGGCGGCTCCATGGGGATCGCTTCGCGCCGGGAGGCGAGGGGGCAGGCCGCCCCTGCGCGTAGCTCGTCATCGGGAATCCGAATCTTTCGGAGGCGGGGGCCGGCGACCGATCCGCCCCCACGAGCTATCGGCTCGAGACTGCGGTAACATTAGCCCGCTGAGCACGGACCCGAGCCGGGAGGAGACCATGGGAATCGACCGATACGACGAGGAACTCCACCCCCGCTGCCCCCCGCTCGGGGGGGAGGTGCCGTTTCGCCACTGCCGCCGGGTGAACCGGGGGCTGCCGTGCCACCGGATCGTGGTGTGCTGGGCGGACCGGATCGACATCGGCGCGTTCCTGCGGGAACACTACACCCCCGAGGAGCTCGAGGCGATGAGCCGGCCCCCCGGGTCCCGGCTGGGCGTGCTGCTGGAAACCCTCGACCGGGTGCGGAAGGGGAAGGAGAAGGAATGAGCGGCCAGGCCGAAACCCCCGCGGTGTATGTGGACGCCGACGGCTGCCCGGTGAAGGACGAGGTGGCCCGGGTGGCCGCCCGGTTCGGCTGGCCAGCCTACTTCGTGAGCGGCCGGCCCACCCGGCTCCCGGGCGACCCCGTGGTCCGCCCGGTGGTGGTGGGGGGCGCGTTCGACGCGGCCGACGACTGGATCGCCGAGCGGGCGGGCCCCGGCACCGTGGTGGTGACGGCCGACGTCCCCCTGGCCGCCCGATGCGTGGAGAAGGGCGCCTGGGTCCTGGGGCCCAAGGGGAACCTCTTCACCCCGATGAACATCGGCGAGGCCCTGGCCCGGCGGGAGCTCAACGACCAGCTCCGCCAGATGGGTCTCCAGGGAGGCGGCCCGGCCCCGTTCGAGAAGGCCGACCGCTCCCGGTTCCTCCAGAAGCTCGACGAGGTGTTCCACGCCGTCGGCCGGGGGCTCGTCTCGCCGCCGGCCCGGTAGACGTCCGTTTCCCGCCCGTGGTATTTTGCCTGTCGAAATCAGCTTTCGCTATCCTTCCCGAGGGAGCGGGGGCCGCCTCTCGCCGGTGCCCTTTCCCGAATTCCGTCCTCTGACCTCTGGTTCCTGACACGGAGCGCCCATGCCCGAGCGACCCCGGGACCGCGGCAAGGCCGCGGCCGACGGCCGATACAACGTGCGGGCCGTGGAGCGGGCCATCGCCATCCTGGAGGCCTTTTCCCAAACGCGGCCCCGGCTGGGCCTCGACGAGGTGTCCCGGGCGGCGGGGCTTTCCAAGCCCACGGCGTTTCGGATCCTGGCCACGCTCCAGTACCACGGGTACGTGGCCCAGGACCCGGCCGACGGTCGCTACCGCCTCGGCGCCCGGGTCCTGGGGCTCGCCCACGCGGCCATCGACTCCCTGAACCTGCGGGACGTGGCCCGGCCCCATCTGGATGCGCTCCGCGACGAGCTGGGGGTCACCGTGCTCCTGGGCGCCCTCATGGACGGCGACCTCGTGTACGTGGACAAGCGGGAGGCCCCCGGGCCCGTGCGGATCGCCTCCGACGTGGGGTGGCGCCGCGACCCCCCCTATTTCGGCATGCTCGGCATGACGCTGCTGGCCTACCGGCCGGAGGACGAGGTGGACCGCCTGCTGGGCGCGAAACCCCTGCGGGCCTATACCGACCGCACCATCACCGATCCCGCGGCCTTCCGCGAACGGCTCCGGCAGATCCGGGGCGAGGGCGTGCTGGCCGAGTTCGGTGAGGCCGTGGAAGGGGTGTGGGGGGTGGCCGCCCCGGTGCGGGACGGCTCGGGGGAGGTGGTGGCGGCCGTGGGGGTGGCCCTGCCCATGACCGCGGCCGGGCCCGAGCGGGTGTCCGCCGTGAAGGAGCGGGTGCGGGCCTGCGGGGACGCGATCTCGGCCGACCTGGGCGCGGGGACGCCGGGCTGAGGCTCCCGTGTCGCCGCGAGGCGACGTTTTGGCGGGGGCGGGGCGCGTGGTTCGGGGATCGTTTCGCCCGGTGTACTGCAAAAACAAACAGTTACGACTTTGGCACGCCAACTGCAAGCCTCCCGGACGGCTGGGGCACTCTTCGCCCGCCGGTTCGATTTCCGTTTCCAGGAGGCCTGCCGATGAAGCCCTGTTCCTGCCGAGCCCACCGTCTCGTGTTCCTCGCCGACCGGTTCGTGTGCCGCTACTGCGGCTGGGTCTGGAGGCTC